>JBCDHK010000080.1:0-11974 GCA_038750185.1 Pseudomonadota bacterium | reverse complement strand
AGTTGCCAGTCCAAGTGTGCACCGCACTCGGCTTGGAGGCGCAACCACTCACCCTCGGTGCAAGCTGCGGCTGAGGAAAGCCCGGTTGCATACCGGTTTTGCTTGGCTTGGGCGCCGCGACGGCCTATGCACGGTGCATGGCGCAACGCGACGAAAATTCAAGCCTGACCGCGCCCGCCCAGGCCACTAGACCTGCGACGTCCCGTCGCGGCGCACCGGCGGCTTTTGCGGCCCTCGATCTCGGCACCAATAACTGCCGCCTTCTGGTGGCGCGCGCGCTCGGCCATGACTTTGAGGTGGTCGATGCCTTCTCGCGCGCCGTGCGTCTTGGTGAGGGGGTCGAAGTCTCGGGCCGGCTCTCCGAGATCGCCCAGGACCGCGCCATCAAGGCGCTGCGCATCTGTGCCGCCAAGATCCGCCATCACCGCGTGCGCCATCGCCGCATCGTTGCCACCGAGGCGTGCCGGCGCGCTGTCAACGGGGCCGAGTTCATCGCCCGCGTCGCGCGCGAGACCGGGCTGCCGCTCGCTGTGGTCAGCGCCGAAGAGGAGGCGCGCCTGGCTGTGGCTGGCTGTGCGCCGCTCATCGATCCCAAGGCCGAACAACTGCTGGTCTTCGACATCGGCGGCGGCTCGACCGAGCTGATCTGGGTCGATCTCTCGACCACGCCCCCCCAGGAGCGCGCCATGGTGGTGCGCGCGCTCTCGCCGGTCGGAGGGCTCGACACCGCCGCCGCCCGCGCCGCCGCCGCGCGCATCGCCGACTGGATCTCGCTGCCCATGGGCGTCTCCACCCTCAACGACCGCTTCGCCCATATCGGCTGCGAGCGCGCGCGCTACGCCGCCATGGCCGACTGCTTCGAGACCGCGCTGGCCCGCTTTAGCCCCTATGCTAAGCGCGAGAGCACCGCCATCGAGCGCCTCCAGATCATCGGCGTCTCTGGCACAGCCACCACCTTTGGCGCGATCCATCTTGGTTTGCGCAGTTACGACCGCAAGCGCGTCGACGGCATGTGGCTACCCTCGGCACGTGCGCTCACCCTGGCGCGGCGTTTGCTCGACATGGGGGCCGATGGACGCTCGACCTGCCCCGGCATCGGGCGCGGGCGCGCTGATCTGGTGCTCTCTGGCGCGGCGATCCTGACCACGATTCTCTCGATCTGGCCGGTGCCGAGCCTGCGCATCGCCGACCGTGGCCTGCGCGAGGGCATCCTCTATGGCCTGCTTCAACAGCACAAGCTACTCGGCTGATGGCGAAAAAGCCTGGCAGGGGTGGTGAGCGCGCGCTGCATGTGCGCGTAAAGACCGCGCGTGGGCGCAAACTCTCCTCGACGCGCTGGCTAGAGCGCCAGCTCAACGACCCCTACGTCGTGCGCGCCAAGAAGGAGGGCTACCGCGGGCGAGCGGCCTACAAGATCCTGGAGATCGACGAGAAGTACCGGTTTCTCAAGCCTGGGGCGCGCGTTGTCGATCTCGGTTGTGCGCCGGGCGGCTGGTGCCAGGTAGCTGTGGCGCGGGTCAATGCGCTGGGCGAGGTGCCGGGCAAACCGCGGGGCCGGGTGATCGGCGTCGATCTACAGCCCGTCGAGCCGATCCCGGGCGCCGAGCTGGTGCAACTGGATTTCCTCGAAGAAGATGCAGATTCAACGGTCAAGGCCCTACTTGGCGGTGCCGCCGATGCCGTGCTCTCGGACATGGCCGCCGCAGCGTCGGGGCACAAGCGCACCGATCACCTCAAAATCATGGCGCTGGCCGAGGCGGCGGCCGAGTTCGCCTTTGATGTGCTCGATCCAGGGGGAACGTTTGTGGCCAAGGTGTTGAAGGGCGGCACCGAAAACACATTGCTGGGGGCGCTGAAACGCCGTTTCGCGAAGGTCGCGCATGTCAAGCCACCGTCCTCGCGTGCCGACAGCGCCGAGTCCTTTGTCGTCGCCACCGGGTTTCGCGGGGAAGACTAGCGCCGCCCCCGTGCCTCGAAGATAAAGCCGAGCAGGTTGAGCAGCAGTTGCGCGGCCAGGATCTGGGTCGAGCCGCTTGGATCGTAATCGGGCGCCACCTCGACCAAATCGACCCCGATGATGTCATGCGCCCGGGCTGCGCCTTGGAGCAACTCCAACACCTCGTAATAGAGAAAGCCGCCGTGTGAGGGTGTGCCCGTCCCCGGCGCGATCGAAGGGCAGAAGGCGTCGATGTCGATAGTGATGTAGAGCGGGATGCCTTTGGGCAGGCGCGCCAGCGTCCCCGCCACGCCAAGCCCGCGCATCTGGCGCACGGAGAGGATGTCCGAGCCCATGGCGCGCGCGGCCTCGTAGCCCTCCTTGGCGGTTGAGGAGACGTTGCGAATGCCTACCTGCGTCAGCCCCGAGACCCAAGGTTTCTCGGCGGCGCGGCGCATCGGGTTGCCGTGGCCGCGGGTGACGCCATGGCGCACATCGACGAAATCGAGATGGGCGTCGATCTGCAAGACATGCATGGGCGCACGGCCCTCAAAGGCCTCGATGCACGGGATATTGACCGAATGGTCGCCGCCGATGGTCACCGGCAAGGCGCCTGCTGCCAGCGTACGCTCGACGCCGTGGCGGATGTTGGCGTGGCTTTGCTCGGTGTCGGTGTGGATGATATCGGCATCGCCCAGATCGACGATGCGCACCTCGGGGCCGAGGTAGGTGCGGTCGTCCTCGTGGTCGTAAGCGCCAGCGTGGCCAAAGGAGAACAACGTCGAGGCCTCGCGCACCGCGCGCGGGCCAAAGCGGGCCCCGGCGCGGTATTGCGTGCCCGCATCGAAAGGCGCGCCGAGGATGGCGGCCTCGGCCTCGATGGCGTCCCAGTCTGCGCAATAGGGGCGCTTGGCAAAGGTGCAAAGCCCCACGAAGGGCAGATCGAGGCGCCCGCCCTCGTAACCGTGTCCTGCCATAGCCGCCCCCTGATTGGCCTCAGATGCGCTCCAGCGCCAAGGCGATGCCCTGTCCGCCGCCGATGCACATGGTGACCAGGCCCTTGGCGCCGTCGGTGCGCTCCAATTCGGCCAGGCACTTGAGCACCAGGATGGCCCCTGTCGCGCCGATGGGATGGCCCAAGGCGATGGCGCCGCCGTTGGGATTGACCTTGGCCGGATCAAGCCCGAGGCCCTTGTTGACCGCACAAGCCTGAGCGGCAAAGGCCTCATTCGACTCGATCACGTCAAAATCCGCCGCGGTGAGCCCGATCCGCTCCAGCAGTTTCGTCACCGCCGGGATCGGGCCGAGCCCCATCACCTCAGGGCGCACACCGGCATGGGCATAGCCGAGCATGCGCGCGCGCGGCTTGAGCCCCGCGCGCTCGGCCGCCCCCGCCTCAGCCAGCACCACCGCCGCCGCCCCGTCGTTGATGCCAGAGGCATTGCCCGCCGTCACCGTGCCGCCCTTGGCAAAGGCCGGGCGCAGCTTGGCCAGGTCCTCTGGCGTGGTGGCGGGCTTGGGGTGTTCGTCGGTGTCGACGATGTGCTCGCCCTTGCGCGTCTTGATCGTGAACGGCGCGATCTGGCCGGCAAAGCGCCCATCGGCCATGGCAGCACCGGCGCGCTGTTGGCTGGTCAGGGCAAAAGCGTCCTGCTCCTCGCGCGAGATCTGGTGCTCGGCGGCGACGTTTTCCGCCGTCACGCCCATGTGGCCGGTGCCAAAGGGACAACTCAACGCGCCGATCATCATGTCGAGCATCTTGGTGTCGCCCATCTTCTGGCCCGAGCGCGCCTGTTGAAAGGCATGTGGCGCGCGCGACATCGCCTCGGCCCCACCGGTCAGCGCGAAATCGGCGTCTCCCAGGGCAATCGCCTGGAGACCCGAGACCACCGCCTGCGCGCCCGAGCCGCAGAGCCGGTTGACGTTCATGGCCGGTGTGGTGTCGGGGATGCCGGCCTCGATGGCGGCGACGCGCGAGAGATACATGTCGCGCGGCTCGGTGTTGATGACGTGGCCGTAGACGACATGACCGATCTGGGCGCCCTCAACGCCGGCACGCTCCAAGGCCGCGCGTGCGACATGGGCTGCGGTCTCGGTGGGGGGGACGCCGGCGAGGGCGCCGCCGAAGGTGCCGATGGCGGTGCGGGCGCCGTCGAGGAGGACGATGTCGCGGGACATGGGAGTGCTCCGTGCTCTCGGGTGGGAAAGCAAGCGGAACAGGAAAACGGCCCCTGCGCAAGGGCAGGGACCGTTTTTAGCATGACGGAAGTTTGTGCCGGCTTGGGCTCAGCGCACCCAGACCTCGACACGGCGGTTGGCGACGCGGCCCTGGAAGGTGGTGTTGCAGCCCACCGGGGTCAGCTCGCCGTAACCCTGGACCGAGATGTCGGCGCCTTCGAAATTGGCGTCGGTCACGATCTCGGAGACGGCCTCGGCGATGGTGAACAGCACGCCCTGGGCGCGGCGCTCGGCAAGGGCGCGGTTGAGCTCGAACTGGCCGATGGAGTCGGTGAAGCCGACCAGAATGATCTCCTTACCGTCGAACTTGCCGTCCACGATGTCCTCGGCAAAGTCCTCGGCATCGCGCTGCGACTTGACGGTGAGCTGGGAGGAGCCCGGCGTGAAGCGGAAGGTGGTCGAGAGGCGCTCGGCGTTCTGGAACTCGCGCAGCATCTCGCGCATCAGCGGCAGCGAGAACTCTTCCTCGCCGGTCATGGCGTAGGAGATGCGCAGGCCCTGCTCGCCCAAGCCCTGGCCATCGGTGGCCAGGCTGACGAAACCGGCATCCTCGATGTAGGGCACGGCGGCGTCGGTGGAGGCGAATTCGACCAGGTTTTCGGCGTGGACGGGCGCATCGGCCTCGGTGTCATAGAGGTAGAGGCGGCGGGTGAGCGGGTACTCCTCGGTCTTGATCGAGAAGGCGCTCGGCTCAGAGAGCATGCCGCATTCCTGGCGGATCGGCACCACTTTGGCACCGCGCGTGTAGGCGAAGCCGGTGAAGCCGATGGCCCCGGCGTCGGTGGCGACGCGGTCGGAGATGTCGGTGTTGTTGTCGATGGGCAGGGCGGCACTGGTGACGGATAGGCCGTTGGGGGTCATGACCAGATCGACGAAGGTGTCGTAGGTACCCGAGCCGGTGTTGCGGGAATAGACGTTGATCGGCTCGTCGAGACCGCCCAGTTCGGACCAGTTGGTGATGTCGCCGGCGAAGATACGCGCCGCCTCGCTGATCGAGATCGAACGGATCGGGTTGTCGGAGCTGACGACGATGACCAGCCCGTCGAGGGCGACGATGGACTCGCGGTCGGTGTCGCGCGGGTCGTCGAGACCGGCGTTGCCAAGGGAGGCCACTTCCTGCTCGGTGATGCGGCGCGAGGACATGCCGATCTGGGCTTCGCCGTCAGTGAGGGCGGGGAAGGCGGCGCTGGAGCCGAGGGCGACCAGATCGATGGCGGCCATCTCCTCGCCGTTCTCGTGAATGATGCGGAAGGTGCGCCCGGTGCCGTCGGTGGAGATCTCGCGCTCCAGGGTGGCGTCGAGGCTGTCGGCATAGCCTTCGATCAGGAGCGGCATCAGGTCCTCGCCGACGGTGTTGGAGCCGCGGATGGCGAACTCGGCGCCAAACAACAGGTTGCTCGGGCAGCCATCGCCTTCGCAGGTGACTTGGCCGCCATCGACGCGCAGCGTGCCGAGGCGGGTCTGGATGGTGTAGAAGCCATCCTCAAAGCCGAGCAGCTCACCGCGCAACTGGGTGAAGCCGTCGAAGGATTTCAACGTAATGGTCGAGTCCTGGGCAAAAGCCGCGCCGCCGGCAAGGGTCAGCGCGAGCGCCGAGACGAGACCGAGTTTCGATTTACGCATGGGTCATTTCCTCGTTTCCGTGTGCTACGGTATTCTCGGAGCCCGAACAGCCATCAGCGGTTCGAGATAATCAAGTCGTCCACTGCCGCTTCGATCAGGAAGGTAGTCGCTTCGGGCACGGAGCGGCAGTCGAGCGCGCCGAGGCGGCGATTGAGCGGGCGGTCCATCCGCCCGTTCTCGGAACGCACCACCGTAAAGGCCGGTGCGGCGTAAGGGCCGGTGCCGCAGGTGCCAGCGAGGCGGTCGCGCTGGCGGCTGGTGTAATCGATCATCATCTTGACGATGGCACCATCGTCGCCGCGGCGGCGCCAATGGCTATAGATCTGCATGTTCTGGCCGATGCCGCCGATGGAGGCGTAGCTGTTGAGATAGCCACCACCGCGCCGGCGCACGTCATCGAACGACTTGGCATTGCCCGGATGGACATGGCCCGACGAGCCGAGCTGAGCACCATTCTCGACGGCGTGCAGCTCCATGGCCACGGGCAGATCCCAGACCAGCGCGACGCGGTTAAGGCGATCGGCGCCGGAGAAGGGCAGGGTAAATTCGGTCTCAGTGCCGTCAGTAAACCAGAGCACCGCCTCGGCGCGCGGCTCGAAACCGAGCACGTCCAAGCGGCCTCTGCCCTCCGCATCGAGGGGCACTGCAATGCGCAGACCCGAGTAGCGCAACTCGGCGATGCTGCGGGCGTGGCAGGGGCTGAGTAAGGCCAGCGTAGTGCGTGCGGCTGGCCGGGCATCGACGGTGATGCCGGGGGCAATGGCGCAATCAGCAGCGGCTGGGGTCACGGCGGCGGTGCGCTGGGCTTGCTCGACGGCGCGTCCTGGGCGTGGTGCGGGGACGGGCACACCCTCGCTGCGTTCTGTGTCGTCTGTCGGAGCGTCCTCGCGTGCGTTCTCAGCCGCTCTCTCGACTTCGGTGGCCACGCTGTCCTCGAACCCGCCGGTGTCGAGCGAGGCGGTTTGCATGCCGATGTCTTCGACGATGGGCGAGGTCAAGCCCGCCGGCACCGAGGTATCGACCGGGGTCAAATTGCGCCCGCGCTGTAGGTTTAGCACATCGCCGAGGCCGCTGGTGGGCGCGGCGAGGGCGACCATGGTGTCCTGGCTGCCGCCAATGCGCACCGGGTTGACGCGCGGCACGCCAGCGCCAAGGCGAGACGGGCTGGAGCCCACCCGCGGTGCTTGCGGACTGGCATAGCTCTCGGTGCGCGCCAGGGACAGGCTGGCAGTATTTTGCAGGTTTTCTGGGCGTTGCAGCGGTCTGCCCGGGGCGAGCGGTGCGCTGGGGCGCAGTGCTGGGGCGTTGAGGGCCAGATCGGCGCCGGGCACCGGCGTCAGACGTCCGGGCACCGCCGAAGAGACGCGCGGGGCGCCCTGTTCGGTCGCCACCTCAAAGCGCGGGCTGCGCGGGCGCTGGGAGGGCGCCGTTTCAGGCTGGCGCGCTAGCGGCTGGGGCGCCATGGCAAGCAGTGTGCGCACCGACTGACTGGGGGCAGGGCGCGAAGGATCGGGCGCGGCGGACGTCGACGCACGCCGCCCGGAGCCGAACAGACCAGCCGGCACGTTCTCGGCATCGACACGGGCCACATCGACATTGCGGTCGGACAGCGGACGCGGTGCGCCGATGGTACCGGGCAGACGGCGCTCTGGCGCGCCCACTGCGCTCGGGGCTGCGGCGCGTGAGGGGGCATCGCCTGCACCCGGCAGATCCTGAGCGCTCTCGCCAAGGCCGTTGGGGCGCGAGGGCGCGGGCATGGGCAGCGGCGCGAGCGCGGTGTCTTCGGAGCCAATCGGCGCGCTTAGATTGGACGGGGCCAGAACGCGGCGTACAGGCTCAGCAGCGCTGCTGTTGCGTCTGTCTCCACGCGCGCGCGCCCGGGCAGGCGCTTCAGCTGTGGGATCGACGGCGGCGATGCGCTCGTCCTCTTCGCCCTGATTCGCGTCTTCCGTGAAGGTCTGGAAAACCTCGTCGCGCCCAGCAGCGATGCGGATGCGCACTTCTGCGGTGAGCGCATCGTCGTCGGCGCCCACACTGTAGCGAATGGTCTCGAATTCGTTGCAGGTGTTGCTGGCGGCAAAGGTGATGCGTCCGTCGCGCGCGATGGTTTCACCGCAGCTTGCGGCATCGACGACGCGTAAGGTCTCAGACAGCGAACTAGTGATGCCAGTGTCGTTAGCGAGCACATCGATACGGACTATATCATTGGCATTCAAAACTATTTCATCGTCGTTCAGCTGCGCATTGTCACTGCCGCCGTCGAACAGATCCTGCAGGACGTCGCCTTTCTGTACGATCATCCCGATGGCCGCCATCAATACGACGCCGCTCAGGATCGATATCAGCCGATCATCCTTGAACACCGGATCTACTCCCGATCTCGCTTTGCGGAGGGCCTTGTGAGAACCGCTCCAACCCTTCGGTAAGCTGCACTAGAAAGCAGCATCAGCCTGGTGCAACGCCGCGGTCGTGCGATACGGTTCGCCGAGACATCCAATCAAGCTTCTGCCATCCTTACGCAACACGCTATGCGTGTGTTAGCATACCCGTGGTGATATGTCATGAAATTCGAACTCTGACAGTGGTTTTGGTATCAAGAAGCCGATAATTTTCTCAAAACAAGCAAGCTTTACATAGAAGATGTCACGCTAAGTGGACAGTTCAAGCCCCGCGCCCCTCAGCGCCGCCGCCCACGACAGGTTTCTCGTCTTGGGTTGTGGAGGAGGGGCCGACGGCGCCGTGCCACTGCTTGGCGGGCGTGTTCGCGCCCTGGGCGATCTGAAGTGGCGTTTGTAAAGGAATGGCGCGGCGTATCGTCCGCCGCCGGACAAGACACTGCACACGCCATCGAGGTCAGATCCGATACCCGCAATGGCGGTAGGGATGGGGCTCGATGCGGGCTCTGAGTTGTAAATGCCCCAGAGAAAGCCCTGGGAAAGGCCACAGTGACGAATGTTTATTGAGCGATACTATCGTATAGCGGGTATTGAGCATACATGAACAATCAACAGGGCTATCCACAGGATATCCTCCGATCGTGTTGCAGCGGGCGTTGAACTTCTGTTGACCATTTGCGATAGTCAGCCCAGCGAGAGGCCCCGGCGTGTATCGGGGTCCCGCCAGCGGCAGGACAGAGCGGGAGCAGCCCGGATGGCACTTCGGGAATACGACCATCACGAGGCGACGTTGGGGGACATTCTGCGCGCCGCCCGCGCCTCGCTCGGGCGCAGCCTGATCGACGCCGAACGCGCGTTGCACATCAAGGCGTCGCTGCTCCAGGCGATCGAGACCGGCGATCTGGCGGCCTTTCCCAATCAACCAATGATCTCGGGCTATGTACGCTCTTACGCGCGCTATCTCGAACTCGACCCTGATCGCGTGTTGGCGCGGTTTCGGGCTGAGACGGGATTTCAGGCGCCCAATGCGGCGCTCGGGCGCGGTGGCGCGCGCAAACGTTCCAGCGCGCCCTTTGGCGATTCGCGTTTTGCGCCAACCCCGGCCCAGACCCGCTTCGCCTTGCGGGTCCCGCTGGGGTCGATCGTCTCGGCGCTGGCGCTGGTCGGTTTGGTGGCGGGGCTTGGCTATGGCGGCTATGCGCTGTTGCAAAATATCCAGCGCGTCGGTTTTGCGCCGCTGCCCGAGGCGCCCGAAGTGGTGGCTGAGGCGCCGCGTTTTGCCGCCATCGAGCGTGCCATGGCCGCCGCGCGCCCCGATGCAGCAGTCTATGCCGAAAACGGGGCGCTGGCGGCCGTCTATGCCCCCGATGATCGCCCGCCGATCCAACGCCGTGACGGGCCGATCTCCGAGATCGATCCGAGCGGTTATGGTGTCTTCGCCGGCACAGCCCTACCCGCCCCGCCGCGGGCCAACGAGGCGCCACCCGAGACGGTGCAAGCGCCAAGCCCCGATGCTACCTCAGACACCGCTGTCGTCCTGGCGGCGGGGGAGCCTCTTGCGGGCCTGCCCGACGCCGCGCCACGCGCGCTCAGTCCGGCCCAGGCGGAGCCGTCGCTGGCGGAGGTGCTTGGTGCGGCCACCCCCAAGGGCATCGCCATCCATGTGGTCAACGAGGCCTGGATCCGGGTGCGCAATGCCGATCGGGCCATCGTCTTCGAGGGGCTGCTGGCGCCGGGCACGACCTATGATCTACCGGCGCGCGTGCAGCGTGGGCTGTTGCGGGCGGGCAATGCCGGCGATGTCTATGTGGTGATCGATGGCGCAGCCTTTGGCCCGGTCGGACGGCCCGGCTCGGTGGTCAAGAACATCTCGCTCGCCAAGGAAGATGTGCGCGAGACATATACGGTCGCCGATGTGGCCCTGCCGGGTGCTCCAGAAGACGATATCGCGCTGACCGCAACCGCTGCGCGCGACTGAGCGTTGGGTGTCGCGCTCAGCCGTCATCAGGCGGGCGGCGGCACGATCTCCAACAGATGCACAGCCAAGCGCACGGCGCCGGCGCTGAAAGCCCCGCCCTCTGCCGTGAGCGTGAGGGCCGTGGCGCCGTAATAGGCCTGGGGCTGTCCCGTCACCCCGGCGGCGTAGGCGCCTTGGGCGACGCCATAGCCCACGCCATAGCGGTCTGGCGCCCCGGAGACCCCGAGTGACCAGGAGGTGGCCCCGGCAATCGCTTGGGTGACGCGGGCGCTCGCCCCCAGCACCACGGCTTTGTCTGGGATCAGCGCCGGCGTGGTCGAGACGGCCCCGGCAGAGAGGGTGTGCTCGACCTCGATCACGCGCGACAGGGTGAGCGCGCCCCCGGGTGAGCCCCCGGCCACACCGCCAACCCACGCGCCGCTGCGATAGAGCGCCAGCGCACCGGTGCTCGCGTCATAAAGCTGCCAGCCCTCCCACGGATCGGCAAAGGCCCAGCCGCCGTTGAGATAGAGCGCCATGCGCCCGTCCTGTCCCGCCCAGGCGCCGCCCGCGCCAGAGCCGATGCCAAAGAGCGTCCCATCGGCAGGCGTCGCGGGCGGCGTGGTCAGGCCGAGGTCCTCGGCGCGCTGGGCGGCGAGGGTGTCGAGGCGGGCCAGCGCTTCGTTGACGCTGACGTGCTTTTGCGCCTGAGCCGCTTCCAGGAGCGGCAACGTGAGGCGGGGTGTCTCAGGCATGGGTAATCTCCCGTTCGGGGCCCGGGCCCCAGGTGTCCGAGATCTGCGCAACGCGCAGGGTGAGGGGGCCGCTACCATCGGCGGCGCGCTGGGCGGCGGTGTAGGTCCAGCTTGGGGTATCGGTTTCGACTTGGCGCAATTGCTGGCCCGCGCGCAGGACGCGCACGCGGTAGCGCTCGCGGGTCTCGCCGAGGGGGACGTCGGGCGTGGTCCAGGTGTCGCCACCGATGCGGGTGCGGCGGATCCAGGTGAGATGCAGGGCGCCCTCATCCTCGCGCGCGCGCAGATGGGCTGGGGTGAACGGGCGCAGTCCGATGGCCTCCGTCGTGGCCTCGAACGCGACATAGGCCTTGTCGGTGAGCGCGCGCGAGGCGGGGCCGGCCCGGTAGCTGCGGGCGAGGCCGCGCAGTTCCAGCGCCGTCTCGACCGGCACGACACCCTCGTCGAGCACGACCAAGCGTGCGCCTGCTGGGATCTCGGTTCCGGCCAGGGCTTCGGTCCCGCGCCGCCCGCGCAGGAACGGCCCGAGCCGATAGCGCCCAGGTGCCACCAGCACCGCATCGCGGGTCTGGACGATCTCCCAGACACCCGGCGCGGCTTCGACCGCCAGCGCATTGGCGCCGTTGAGCACGGCCAGCGCCTCGACCGAGCCCAGCGCGCCGGTGGGCAGCACCGCCTCGACCGTGACACGCTGCCAAAGTTCGGCGTGGCCCGGGGGGAGCGCCTCAGTCAGATGGCCGATGAAAGCCGGGCGCCCCAGCGTGGCGATCTGGCGGAAGTCGGCTCCCGTGGTCGCACGATAGAGCGCCACCGGTCCGGGCCAGGGGTCGGCTGCGACGGCGAGGTGGGGCCAGGCATCGCCGGCCACACCCTCAGCGCGCGGCAGATCGAGCAGGATGGCGGTTAACGGCCCCGGCAGGCGGGGCAGGGCGGTTTCGACGCGGCTCTCGGGCGCGGAGACGGTGCGGTAGAGGGCCGGATCGATGCGCACCGCCTCGATCTCGCGTGCCTCTGCCGTGACGATGCGCTCGATGCGGTACGCCTCCTCGCGCATGGGGCCGGGCAGGCT
>JBCDHK010000079.1:0-12046 GCA_038750185.1 Pseudomonadota bacterium | reverse complement strand
TTGGCCATGGCTTCGTGCACCGAATCGAACACCGGCAGGCCGATGTGCTCGCTGCCGCCTTTGCCAGGCGTCACACCGCCGACCATCTTGGTGCCATAGGCGATGGCCTGCTCGGAGTGAAAGGTGCCTTGCGAGCCGGTCAGGCCCTGGCAGATCACCTTGGTGTTTTCGTCGACGAGGACGGACATGGCTTGGCTCCTTGGTAGCGGCTATCGAGGGGGTTGGGTGGCGAGGGTACGCTCGGCCCAGGTCGGGGTGAGGAAGTGCCCGCCCCGGGCGAGCACCAGCGCTTGGCGGGGCAGACGCGCGATCTCCAACAGGCCGCGCCGGGTCTCCTGCAGGGCATACTCGGGCCAAGGGATGCGCGTTTTCAGGCGTGGCTGGGCTTGCGCAGGCGGCTCATTGCCTTGGCGCACGAGGGCGGGCAACACCTGATAGGTGGTGAGCGCGCGTGCCAGCGGCGAGGCGTTGAGGTTGAACAGCAGATGATCGATGGGCAGGCGCGCCGGGCGCGCGGCCAGGATGCGCTCGGCGGCGGGGCGGCTGAGCAGATAGCCCGCACCGCCCGAGTGGCGCGAGTGCAGCCGGTGCAGCCTGCGCCCGTGAGGCTCCGCCACCGCAGGCCCCACCACCAGCTTGAGGCGGCGTGCGCGCCAGCACTCCAGCTTGATAAGATCGGCGTCCGAGGGCCACCAACTGAGATCAGCGAGCCACTGCGGCAGGTCGGGCGAGACGAAGACGTCGTCCTCCAGGATCAGGCAGTGGCGGGCTGGCGTCTTAAGAAACGCCGCCATGGCCGCGAAATGGCTGGCCGTACAGGCACGATCATGGGGGTGAATGCGCCCCCAGGGCCCGCGTGTGGCCACGCTGTCGAGGGCTGTCGCGGGCGCTGTGCGCGCATCAACTGCGTCGTGAAAGCCGGCCTCCAGCCCGATGTCGGCGAGGTGGGCGGCCATGGTGGCACGGCGGTCGGCGCGCGCGGCTAGGCTGACCACGAGGCGCAGCACCCCAGCCCCAATCCCTATGGCGCCGCCCCCGTCCACGCTCACCCCCGCTCGACCACAGCCGAGAGCCCAAGCACCGGCTGGCTGGCGGTCTCGGAGCGGAAAGCGCGCACGAAAATCGGCTCCGTGCCCGGCGCAGTCCCCGGCAGACGCCACGCGGGCGTGCCCTCGATCTGCCCCGACGCGGCACCGGCGTAACGCTCGGGGATCAGGCGGTCGAGATCGGCGCGCAGCAGCGCGAGATCGGTGGCGACAAACGAGACGATACAGGCATCTGCCACCTCGGTGGATGCCAGATTGGCGGCCAGATTGCGCGCACGGTTGGCCCAGCGCCCCTCGCCCTCGGCTGCAAGCCCTGCCGTGGCAAAGACCTCCGAGGCGCCGCCAAAGCCTGGGCCGGTGTCGAGACAAGCCTCGGCGAAAAGCGCCAGCGCCTGCTCGGCCGAGGCCTCCTGCAACGCAGGCGGCGGCGCGGGCGGGGTGCCCTCCTCCGCCGCACAGCCAGCCAAGGCCAGGAACAACACCAAGCGCTTCATCCGCCGATCCCCCCCGGATAGACTTCGAGCAGCGCCACCGTGACCGGACGGCCCGCACGCGCACCCTCCAGCGCCACAGCCGCCACGACACGCCGGCCCTCGCGCTGGACGCGCCAGACCAGACCGCCAGCCTCCTCGCGCGCGCGCGCCCCGCTGAGACGCTGGGCCAGCACGGCGCCGATCTTGGCGGCAAAGACTTCGCGCTCGATGCCCGCGACGATCACCGAGCACTGGCGCCCGTTCTCAGGCAGCCCGGTGCGATAGCCGCCGAGCACGCCTGCATTGTCAGCGCGCCAGATCCCCGATTGCGCCGTAGAGGAAAGCCCCGCCGCTTCGAACGCCGCCGGCACGCCAGCCAGATCGCTGAGATTGGCCAGACACGCGCCCTCATAGAGCGCAAGGGCGGCCTGGGTGCGCTCCAGCGCCTGCGCCCCTGGCAGTGGCGCTGGCGCAGCAGGCTCGGGGGCGGGCGCCTCAGGAGAAGCACAAGCCGCGGCAAGCAGCGCCAGCGCCACTGCCGCCACCCGTCTCACCCCTTCACCGCCTTGACGATCTTTTGCGCCGCATCGGCCAGATTGTCGGCGGCGATGACGTCAAGGCCGGATTTGTTGATGATGTCCTTGCCAAGCTCGACGTTGGTGCCCTCAAGCCGCACCACCAGCGGCACTTTGAGCCCGGTCTCCTTGACTGCGGCGATCACGCCCTCGGCGATCACATCACAGCGCATGATGCCGCCGAAGATGTTGACCAGGATGCCCTTCACTTTGGGGTCAGACGTGATGATCTTGAAGGCCTCGGTCACCTTCTCCTTGGTCGCGCCGCCGCCCACATCGAGGAAGTTGGCGGGCTCGGAGCCGTAGAGCTTGATGATGTCCATGGTGGCCATGGCCAGCCCTGCGCCGTTGACCATGCAGCCGATCTCGCCATCGAGGGCGATGTAGTTGAGATCGAACTTGGAGGCCTCCAGTTCCTTGGGGTCTTCCTCGGTCTCGTCGCGCAGCTCGGCCAGTTCGGGGTGGCGGTAGATGGCGTTGCTATCGAAGTTCATCTTGCAGTCGAGGCAGCGGAGTTCGCCCCCCTCGGTCACGATCAGCGGGTTGATCTCGACCAGCGAGCAGTCCTTCTCGGTGAACATCTTGTAGAGGATGCCCGTCAGCTTGGCGGCTTGCTTGGCGGCGGGGCCGGTGAGGCCGAGGGCTTGGACCACCTTGCGCCCGTGGTAGGGCTGGATGCCGGTGGCGGGATCGACCTCGAAGGTCACGATCTTCTCGGGCGTGGAGGCGGCGACCTCCTCGATGTCCATGCCGCCCTCGGTCGAGACGATGAAGGAGACGCGCGAGGTCTCGCGGTCGACCAGGAGCGAGAGGTAGAACTCCTTGGCGATCGCCGCGCCGTCTTCGATGTAGACGCGGCCCACCTGCTTGCCGTCGGGGCCGGTCTGGTGGGTGACCAGGGTGTGGCCGAGCATCTGCTGGGCCGCCGCAATGGCTTCATCCATGGCCTTGACGACGCGCACGCCGCCCTTCTCGCCGGCCTCAGCCTCCTTGAAGCGGCCCTTGCCGCGCCCACCGGCGTGGATCTGCGCCTTGACCACCCAGACCGGCCCCGGCAGCGCCTCGACCGCCTGCTGAGCTTCCTCGGCTTTCAGGACCGCGATGCCATCGGCGACGGGCGCACCGTAGGCTTTCAGGATCTGCTTGGCTTGGTATTCGTGGATGTTCATCGTGGCCTTCCCCTCAGAGCGCGGTCGGCACGAGGGCCTCGGCTGGGTCTTCGTGCTGGGATGTGGCGGCCTGCGGCGCGGGACCGCCGCGCTACCCGCCGTGCGTGGGTCTGTTAACCCAGGCTTTGGTGCCCTTCAACGGAATGAACTGCCGCAGGGCGGGAGCGGGTGGCCGCTCCTGTCCTGCGCGCGCCGCTCAGGCTGCGAGGCCAGTATCGATGCCTTTGCATGCTTCGACCAGGCCCTTCACCGCAGTGATCGACTTGTCCAACATGGCCTGTTCGTCGCGGTCGAGGGTGATTTCGATGACCTTTTCGATGCCACCGGCCCCGATCACCACCGGCACGCCCACATACATGCCGTCGAGGCCGTAGGCGCCCTTCACCTCCGCCGCGGCGGGGAGGACGCGCTTTTGGTCCTTGAGGTAGGCTTCGGCCATCTGGATCGCCGAGGCGGCCGGCGCATAGAAGGCCGAGCCGGTCTTGAGCAGGCCGACGATCTCGGCGCCGCCGTCGCGGGTGCGCTGGACGATGGCGTCGAGGCGCTCCTGGGTGGTCCAGCCCATCTTAATCAGATCGGGCAGCGGAATGCCGGCCACGGTGGAATAGCGCACGAGCGGCACCATGGTGTCGCCATGCCCGCCGAGCACAAAGGCCGTCACATCCTTGACCGAGACCTTGAACTCTTCGGCCAGGAAGTGGCGAAAACGCGCCGAATCGAGCACACCGGCCATCCCCGCCACCTTGGAGGCGGGCAGGCCGGAGTATTCCTTGAGCGCCCAAACCATGGCGTCGAGCGGGTTGGTGATGCAGATCACAAAGGCATTGGGCGCGTATTTGCCGATGCCCTCGCCCACGCCCTTCATCACCTTGAGGTTGATGCCGAGCAGATCATCGCGCGACATGCCGGGCTTGCGCGGCACACCCGCGGTCACGATCACCACATCGGCGCCCTCGATGGGCGCATAGGAGGTCACGTCGTCGGATGCGGTGGTGACGCCGGTGATCGCGGCGTCGAAGCCGTCGACCGGCGAGGACTCGGCGATGTCGAGCGCCTTGCCCTGGGGGATGCCCTCGGCGATATCGCAGAGCACGACGTCGCCCAACTCCTTGATGCCGGCGAGATGGGCCAGTGTGCCCCCGATCTGGCCTGCCCCGATCAGGGCGATCTTGCGTCTCGACATGCTGTGGCTCTCCCTCGTTGATGGTGCACCGCGATGCCGCGGTGGCGAGGGCGTGACGCAAAGCTCCGCGAAATTCAAGGCGGCGCGCTGACGCTGGGGGCGCGGCGCCCAGCAAGTCCCCAGCAAGCCCATTGCACGATGCTGCAATGCGGCATAGAAACCGCGCAAGATCAGGAAACGTTCGGAGCCCGACCATGCCCCACACGATCCGTCCGCGCCGCTCAGTGCTCTACATGCCCGGCTCCAACGCCCGCGCGCTCGAAAAGGCCAAGGCGCTGCCCGCCGATGCCCTGATCCTCGATCTCGAAGACGCCGTCTCGGTTGCCGAAAAAGACAGCGCGCGCACCATGATCGCCGCTGCCGTGCGCGAAAAGGGTTTTGGGCGGCGTGAAGTGGTGGTGCGCATCAACGGCCTCGACACGCCCTGGGGCGAGCAGGATCTGGAGATGGCCGCTTTTGTCGGCCCCGATGCCATCCTGATCCCCAAGGTCGAGGATCCGGCCACGGTGCAGTACGTCTCGCGCCGCCTTGCCACGCTGGGTGCGCCCGAACACACCGCGATCTGGGCGATGATGGAGACGCCGCTTGCCATGCTGCGCGCGCCCGAGATTGCGGGCGCCTCCAACCAACTCGCCTGTCTGGTGATGGGCACCAACGATCTGGTCAAGGAAATCCAGGCCGAGCACACCGAGACCCGCACGCCGGTGGTCACAGCACTTGGCCTTTGCGTGCTCGCCGCGCGTGCTTACAAGCTCGCTATCCTCGACGGTGTCTATAATGCGATCAAGGATGAGGAAGCGCTGGCCGCCTCCTGCCGCCAGGGCCGTGAGATGGGCTTTGATGGCAAGACGCTGATCCACCCAGCCCAGATCGGCGTCACCAACCGCGTGTTTGCACCCTCGCCCGAAGAACTCGACCTCGCCCAGCGCCAGGTCGCCGCCTTCGAGGAGGCCGAGAAGGCC
Source organism: Pseudomonadota bacterium (assembly GCA_038750185.1). Taxonomy (GTDB): domain Bacteria; phylum Pseudomonadota; class Alphaproteobacteria; order Rhodobacterales; family Rhodobacteraceae; genus Thermohalobaculum. The sequence continues at coordinate 6,638 of JBCDHK010000079.1, read as the reverse complement.
GGGCGCGGTGTGGCGGTGGTCGATGGGCGGCTGGTGGAGAACCTGCACGTCGAGAACGCCAAGCGCCTGCTCGGCATGGCCGAACAGATCGCCGAGATGGAGCAAGAGGCGGCATAAGGCGCGGCGCCCATGTATGAGGAACCGGACGACCCAATCGCCCCGCTGCGCATCGAGCATAAGGTCGAGGGCGTCGATCCGGCGGATTTTACCGGCGATCCCTGGAACGCCCAGACCTACAACTTCCTCGACTATCATTTTGCTCGCGACAGCCACACCTGCCTCGCCCGCACCTATTTGGACGAGATCGAGCAGGTGACGCTGTTTCAGATGCAAGACAGCGAAGGCGGGGCCGGCTTTCGCCGCGACGTCCTCGCCTATCTCCACCGCCGCTTTGCGCGCGTGCTGGTGCCCGATGAGACCGGGGACCGCTTTGTCCCCAACATCCCCGACACGCCGCGCGCGTAAGCGCCCCCAATTGCCCCCCCGCACTGCCCCAAGGAGGAACTGCCATGAGCCAGACCGCATCCGTCCCCGCCACCGAGGCCGCGCCCAGTTCCAAAACCGATCCGGGGCGTTTCTTCGAGGACTATCAAATTGGCGAGCGCCTGATCCACGCCACACCACGCACCCTGACCGAGGGCGACCGTGCGCTCTATACCGCGCTCTATCCCTCGCGCTTTGCGTTGCAATCCTCGGACCAGTTCGCCCGGGCCTGTGGTCTGGCGCAATCGCCCGTCGATGATCTGGCCGCCTTCCACACGGTGTTCGGCAAGACCGTACCCGACATCTCGCTCAACGCCATCGCCAATCTGGGCTATGCCGAGGGGCGCTTTCTGGCCCCGGTCTATCCAGGCGATACGCTCTCGGCGATCTCCGAGGTGATTGGGCTGCGCCAAAACTCCAACGGCAAATCGGGCGTGGTCTGGGTACGCACCACCGGGCTCAACCAGCGCGGACGCCGCGTGCTGAGCTATGTCCGCTGGGTGATGGTGCGCAAGCGCGACCCGGCAAGCCCCGCCCCCGAGGCCCAGGTGCCCGATCTGGCCCCCGCCATCGCCGCGCGCGATCTGGGCGTGCCCTTTGGCCTGCACTTTCGCGGCTATGACGCAGCCGCCGCCGGCTCACCCTATCGTTGGGGCGATTACAGCGTGGGCGAGCGCATCGACCATGTCGACGGCTGCTACCTCGAAGAAGCCGAGCACATGATGGCGACGCGGCTTTGGCAAAACACCTCCAAGGTGCACTTCAATCCGGCAGCGCGCGGGGGCGAGCCGCGCCTGATCTACGGCGGCCACATCATCTCGATGGCGCGGGCGCTGAGCTTTAACGGCTTAGCCAACGTCCAGGTGCTGGCCGCGATCAACGCCGGCACCCACAGCGCGCCCTGCGTGGCCGGCGATACGCTCTATGCGTGGTCCGAGGTGCTGGAGCTGGCCGAGACACCCGAGCCCTCGGTGGGCGCGCTCAGGCTGCGCCTGGTCGGGGTGAAGAACCGCCCCGCCGCGGATTTCCCTCTGAAGGGCGAGGACGGGCGCTATGACCCCTCGGTGGTACTCGACTTCGATTACTGGGCGCTGATCCCGCGTTGAGGAGCCGGGTCGGCCCTCATCCCACCCGCGGCGGCAAGCGCGAGGAGATGATCCCGGTGTTGATGCCACCGCGGCGCAACTCGCCGAACAATCGCTGGTGTTCCATCTTGGGGCAGCGGTCCATGATCACCGTCAGCCCCGCCGCCTCGGCGCGTTTGGCGGCGGCGTGATCGATGACACCGATCTGCAACCAGAGCGTCTCCAAACCGCGCCCGAGCAGCGTCTCGATCGCTTCATCGACCACCCGCCCTGCCTCCTCGGAGCGGCGAAACACATCGACCATCTGCACCGGATCGGCGTCGCTGGGGAGAGCATCGAGGCTCGGCACCACACGCTCCTCAAACAGCGTCTCGCCCGCGTAGCGCGGATTGACCGGCAGCACGCGATAACCTTTCAGCCGCAGATAACGCCCGACATAATACGACGGGCGCACGCTGTTGGTGGAGACCCCTACCGCGGCAATGGTGCGGGTACGCTCTAAGACGGTGCGCAACAGCGCGTCGGAATACTTTAGCGTGGCCATGACGCCACACTGACATGAAGATCGCGGCGGCGAAAGCGGGGGCTGTTGAAAAAAGATCCGCCGGGGTTCAAGGAACCGTTACCGGCGGATCAGTCGGAACGAGGGACAGTGTAATCGGAGGCGAGTCGTTCAAATTCGTCTCCGGTTTCCAATATGCGCCCTCTAGCGCAGCTTTGTAAGCAGCAATCGTCACGCTCACACATTATTTGACTGCCGTGTCCCGGCGACGCGCATCGCTCGCATACAGCGCCACCGCCGCCGCATTGGACACGTTGAGCGAGCCAAAGGCATTCGCCGCCGGGATGCGCGCCAAGCGATGGCAAAGCGTGCGCGTGCGCGCTCTCAGCCCAGGCCCCTCCGCTCCGAGCACCAAGCAAACCGCCACGCCAGGCGGAGGCAGCGCGGCCTCAAGCGCCGTGTCGCTCTCGCCCTCCAGGCCGATCAACGCATAGCCCTGCTCGGCCAGTTGTCCGAGCGCATCGCCCAGATTGCGCACCCTGAGATAGGGCTGGCGCTCCAACGCCCCCGACGCCGCCTTGGCCAGCGCCCCGGTCTCTGGCGCTGCATGATGGCGCGGCGCGATCACCGCCCGGGCGCCAAACACCTCAGCCGAGCGCAAGATCGCCCCGACGTTGTGCGGATCGGTCACCCGGTCGAGCGCCACGATCAACGGGGCCGGATCATCTTCGCGCGCGCGCGCTGTCTCGGAGAGATCACCCCAGTCGAGCGCCTCGGCCTCCAAGGCCGCCCCCTGGTGCACCGAACCCGGGTCGAGCGGCGCCGTGAACTTGCGCGCATCGGCGATCTCAGGGGTGAGCGCTGCGGCGGCAATCGCCTCGGAGAGCCTATCGGCGGCGTTCTTGGTCACGATCAGGCGATGGCGCTTGCGGGCGGGATTGCTCAGCGCATCGCGCACGGCATGCAGGCCGAACAGCCAGACCCGCTCAGGCCCCGCGCGGCGGCTGCGCTCGCGCTCAACGGCCCATTTCGGCTTTTGCTGCTGGGACATGGGGGCGATCCTTGTACGGGCGGCGTGCGCTTTAACGATCCAGCGTCTTAACTATTCAGGGTCCGGGCGACGCGAAAGCCATGCCATGAGATATGCGCCGGAGACAGCCGCGTGTTGCGCCAGGCACCATTGCGCCATGCCGAGCGCGCATGCACGGCACCGCTGCCATTGCTCCCGCCCCGAACCACCACCATGCTGTCCTCGCCCGTGGTCCAAGCCGAGCCGTCGGCAGGCGCCCCGTCATAGCTGGCGTTGTAGGTATCCTCGCACCATTCCTGGGTATTGCCATGCATGTGGCGCAGCCCCCAGCCGTTCTCCGCCAAGGGCATGGCATCGACTGCAACTATCTGCTGGTTCATCCTGCCAATGGGGGTATCGCCGTAAGGGTAAAACCAGTTGTAGGCGGCTTGATCGGGGGTGATGGTCGGGCCGAAGTGAAAGGGCGTTGTCGTCCCGGCGCGGCAGGCATACTCCCATTCGGCCTCGGAGGGCAGGCGGTATTCGGCGCCGGTCTGCTGTGAGAGCCACCGACAATAGGCGCGCGCGCTGTCCCAATTGACCTCGACGGGCAGTCGCTCGGTCCAGTCGTGCTCAATCTCGGGTTTCTCGTGCCCGGTGGCGGCGCAGAATGTATCGTACTCCTCGGAAGTCACGGTGTGGCGCGCCAGCGCGAACGGCGACGCAAAGCGCACCGGGTGCTGCGGGCGTTCGTTGTCGTGGCTTCCCTTCTCGCTCTCTGGCGCGCCCATGATGAAACTGCCCGCGGGCACCACCACCATCTCGGGCCCCTTACCGCCGCCTGCAAGCGGATCGCGAAACCGGCTGAGCGGCTGCCAGCGCGGCTTAAGCGGGGCGGCGCGCGCCCACTGTGTCAGGCGTTCGAACAGACCGCCGCCCTCGCGCGCAGGCGCAGTCGTGCGTGTTCGGCGCACCGGCTGGTTGAGGCGCTCCAGAAAAGCTGCACCGTCCTTGGGGCGGCGCTCGGGGCGTCCGAGACAAGCGCGCAGCAGCGCGATCAAGTCCTCGGGCACCCTCGCCTCGGCCAGATCTTCGGGCCACTCATAGGGCAGACGGCGGTGGACATCGCCAAGCAGCAACTGCACCCCGATCACGCCAAGGGCATAGATGTCGTCGATAGGCTCGGGGGGCGCGAACAGACGGCGCTCATCCTGATAGGTCGGCGTGCCGGAGCCGCCAAGCGTGGTCTGCCCGGTCAGCGTTGCAGCGCCGGCTTTGGGGCCAATCAGCGCGCCGATGCCAAGATCGGCGATCTTGAGGGTACCGTCGGCGCCGACCAGCACATTGGCGGGCTTGAGATCGCGGTGGACGATGCCGAGCCCATGGGCAAAGGCCAGCCCCGCGCCGATCTGGGCCAGTGCCTCGCGCACGGCCTCGGGCGGCACGCGCGGGCCAAAGCCTGCCGCCCAACCGGCCAGATCGCCGCCCGCGACGTACTCCAGCGTCAGAAACGGCGGCTCGGTGCCAAGGCTCGTGCCCGCGATCTCGACCACATTGGCATGGCCTCCGGCACTGCGCGCCTTGGCGAGAAGCGTCACCTCGCGGCGGAGCGAGACCTGGATCTCAGGATCGAGACACACTTTTAGTGCGCGCACCTCCTCGCCGAGAAAACGCCCGCGCGCCAGCCACACCTCGCCAAAGCCGCCCTGGCCGAGCAGGCGGTCGAGCACCCAGTCGCCCGGCATCTCGCGCCCGGGCGCAAGGCTTGGCACGCGGCTTGGCAAAAAGCGCTGCAGTTCGCCCGGATCACGCGGCAGTTGGCTGGCCAGGGTCTGGGTGCGCCCGCCGTCGTTGGGACGCTTGCTGGCCTGGCGCACGGTGAAGGGGATCGCCTCACAGGTGCGCGCTGCCAGATCGAGCGCGGCCTGGCGTTGGGCGCCCGTGGTACCGAGATCGAGGCGGGACAACTCTTCGAGCACGATGGCGCGCACGGTGTCGGGGCTGAGGCCGGCCAGCTCGTCGAGCACGGCTTGACGCTCGCGGGTGGGCTTGTCCTCCAACCAGGCGAAGACGCCTTTGACAGCCGCACCGCCAAACGCGCGCCCGGCCATGGCAGCCAGACCACCCCCCGGGACCACGGCTGCCAGCAGTTCAAGGGCAAACCCCTTACCCGCCTCACCGAGAAAGCCGCGCACGCGCGCTGAGGTACGCATGGTATTCACCAGATCTGGCCGGTCTCTTTGTGGTTTGGGCATTTGAGTCTTAAAGCAGTTTCAAAGGAGGTGAAACCACAGACTGGCTCAGACATTGCTTTGTTGCACCGGATGCTGGCTGGAGGGTCTTGGCACCAAGGACCTGTGATACTCGCCTACAGTGACCGCCGACCACCTGGCGGGGTTTGCCCAGCGCACCCAGTAGATTACGATGTATTTACGTAATGTATTATGAGACAATATTGTATTCACCCAAAGGATGCCATCAAGCTCTTCTAGGCGATAGCCGGGTTATATGCCCCATCTTACGCCCTGCGCGCACCGTGTCCTTGCCATAGAGGTGGAAGCCCGCGGGTTCTGCGGCAAGGTTTAGCCAAGCCAGGGCTTCCTCGCCGATCAGGTTTTCCATCACCGCGTCCGAGTGGCGCGCACCGTCGCCCAGAGGCCAGCCGGCGACGGCGCGGATGTGGTTTTCAAACTGATCGACCAGGCACGCCTCGATCGTCCAATGGCCCGAGTTGTGCACGCGCGGCGCGATCTCGTTGACCAACAGTCCCTGGGGCGTGACAAACAGCTCAACCCCAATGGTGCCCACATAATCCAACGCATTGACGATCCGCCCAGCGATCAGCACCGCGTCCTGGGCGATCTTGCGCGAGAGGGGTGCGGGCACGGTGGTGCGGTGCAGGATGCCCTCGCGATGTTCGTTGAGCCCGGGGTCATAGCACACCACCCGCCCATTGAGCCCGCGCACGGCAATCACCGAGATCTCGGCGCGGAAATCGACAAAGCCCTCCAGCACCGCAGGCGCCTTGCCGATGGTCTCCCAGGCCCAGCCCGCGTCATCGAGCCCGGTAAGGCGGGCCTGGCCCTTGCCGTCATAGCCAAAGCGGCGGGTCTTGAGCACGGCGGGCGGAGCGATTTGGCTGAGCGCTGCATCGAGGGCGGCGCGCTCGCCGATCTCGGCCCAGGGTGCGGTGGCAATGCCGAGATCGTTGAGAAACGATTTCTCCAACACCCGGTCCTGCGCAATCTCCAAGGCGCGCGGATTGGGACGCACGGCCGTCTGCGCCGCCAAGGCCGCCGCCGTCGGCGCGGGCACGTTCTCGAACTCGAAGGTCACGACATCGACCGCCGCGGCAAACCGCGCCAGCGCCTCGGTATCGTCGTAGGCGGCTTCGGTGTGGTGGGCTGCGACCTGTGCGGCGGGCGGATCGCCGCTTGGATCGTAGATGTGGGCCCGTAGCCCAAGCCGCGCTGCTGCCATGGCCAGCATCCGGCCCAGTTGTCCGCCGCCTAAGATGCCGATGGTGGTGCCCGGCGAAAGCGGCGCGCCCTGCTCAGAG
>JBCDHK010000078.1:0-12202 GCA_038750185.1 Pseudomonadota bacterium | reverse complement strand
GGGCGGGTTTGGCGGAGGGGAGAGGCGGGCGCAGCGAAGCAGGCACTGGGAAAACACAGGACAAAGTGACGCTTTTCCAACGCTAAAGCTAGCTTATCTTACAATGGCACGCGATCATGGTGCAACAGAATGTCTCTCTTGAGTAAGCCCGCCCCCTATTCGCTGCATCTACAGCGCCGCGCGCCCGTACTGGCCGCCGTATTGCTCGCCGTATTGCTCGCCGTATTGCCCCCCCTAGTGACCGTCGCACTGGCTGCGCTGTGCTCTGTGAGATACGCCTGCAGCGCCTGTTGCACCGTCTCCAGCCGCAGCGGCTTTATCAGGCAGGCTGCGGCCCCGGTGCCGAGCGCGCGCCGCTGCAAGGCTGGATCGGGCGCATCGAGCACGGTCAGGATGGGCGGTGTCTTGGCGCCGAGCGCCTCGCGGATGGCGCTGATCATCTCCACGCCGCTGAGCACGGGCATGTGCAGATCGGTGAGCACCAGGGCCGGGGCGTGCAGGACGGTCTTTTGATAGCCTTCCAGCCCATCCATGGCCGAAAGGCAGGCATAGCCTGAAAGTTGTACCATCTGACGTATGACCAAACGGTTGACGGCATCGTCGCCGACGACGAGCACTAGTGAAGCGGAGGTGTGATCTATCATGAGTTCATGGGTGTCCGTGGACCGGTGTGGGTGGATCGGCCCCCGCCATAACAACGATGACGCGCAGATAAAGTACGTACCCCGCATTAGCGTTTACGCACGCGCCTGTTCCAGGCATACTGCGTTGGAAAGATTGGCCTCGTGATGCGAATTGGAGCACAGACACCCTTTGGGGCGGTGCTTGGTGAGAGCCCCCCTGCAACCTGGAAATGGCGATTGGCGTGGTAGACGAGACGGCACTTTCCAGACTGCTCGACAGGATCGAAGCCTCGGGGGTACTCGGGCGCAGCGAACGGCGGCGGCGTTTGTTGCGCTATCTGGTCGAGGCCGAGCAGGCCGGGCGCGGCGACGCAATTAAAGGATACAGCATCGGCATCGATGTGCTGGGCCGAGCGCCGGACTTCGACCCCAGCGCCGACAGCATCGTGCGCGTCGAGATCGCCAGACTGCGCGATGCGCTCGAACTCTACCGCGCCACCGCCGCAGAGCCGGGCGCGCCCACCATCACCATCCCCAAAGGCAGTTACCGCCCGCACATCGAAGCCGGCACACCGCCTGCCCCCGAGGCCACCAAAGCGCGCCCCCGCGCCGCCTCCGGGCTGGCGCAGCGCCTCCTCGCCCTGCCCCGGTGGCGCCTTGGGGTGCTGGGGGCAGCCCTGGTGGCGATTGCCGCCCTTGCCACCGCAGGCCTCTGGCCGCGCCAGAATATCAGCCTGCCCGCGACAAACCCTGACGCTGGTGTGCCCATCGTCGAGGTCAGGCCCTTCGCTGCCTACGGCATCACCGATGAAGCGCTGGTGACGCGGGGCGTGCGCGAGCAGCTGATCATCGATCTCAACCACTTGCGCAACGTGCGCGTGCGCGAGAGCGTGCCCGGCCCACTGCCACCCGATGCCAGAGCGGCCGATTTTCGCCTCGAAGGCCTGGCCACCGCCGACGAAGAAAACGTGCATCTCCTGGTCAAGCTGGTCGATCCCAAGCGCGAGCTGATCGTCTGGAGCCGCAGCCTCACCCTGCCCACCAGCGACGCCCAGTTCTATGACGCCATGCGCGATACCGTGGGCGCCATCGCCTTCGAGATCGCCGGCCAGCGCGGTGTGGTGGCGATGGAGGCACTGCGCCGCTTCGACCGCCGCGCCCAGCGCCTCAGCGAAGACGACAGCTCCGAATACGTCTGCCTGTTGCGCTCCTACGTCTACGACGCCACCAAAGACGCCGCCCAAGGCACCCTGGCCCGCGCCTGCCTGACACGCCTGGTCGAGATCGACAGCCTCAACAGTTCGATCTGGGCCCAGCATGCCTTGATGTATTTCTTCTCCTGGATCGACCAGCCGGACCACGCCGACAGCGCCCGCTTGCTCGAAGAGGGTCTGCGCGCAGCACGGCGGGCGGTGGAGATCGATCCCCACAACGCGCTCGGGTTTGAGCGTCTGGGCACGATCCTCTCGGTCAAGGGCGAACGCACCGCCTCTGTCGCCGCCTATGAGCGCGCCTTGGAACTGACCCCCTACAAGCCCTCGCTCAGCTTCCTGCTCGGCTGGCAGGTGGTGCTCATGGGTGACTGGGAGGGTGGTATCGCCATGGTGCGCAAGGGGGTCGATCTGATCCCGTTCGCGCCCGGATACATGCGCATTCCGCTGGTGCTCGATGCGTTTCGGCGCGGCGCGTACGACGAGTCGCTAACCGGGGCGCAGGCGGTGATCCAACTGGGCGACGACCGCGGCGTGGGGTTGGCTTTTGCGGCGGCCTTGGCGCTTGGCGAGCGCGCGTTGGCCGAGCGCTACCTGGGCGAGCTTCAGGCCGTTCCGGGCTTTGATGCTGCCGATCCGTTCCGCAGCGTGCGCAATTCCTACTCCAACCCCTCGATCATGGCCGAGTACGACGCCGTCGCCCGCGAGAGCGGCCTGCTGCCGGGGGGGTGAGCGCTCTTGCGCGCAGGCGGCTTGGGGCAGATGTGATCGTTCGGTTTCAACTGCATTGTTGCACCGCCGCAAAAAACCGACAAGCGTCGGGCTCCACAAGACGGAGGCCCCATGCAACACCCCAACACCGCACCCCAACGGCCCAAGGTCGTGATCGTCGGCGCGGGCTTTGGCGGTCTCTCGGCGGCGAGAGCCTTGGCCAAAGCCCCGGTCGAGGTCGAGATCGTCGACCGGCGTAACTACCATCTGTTCCAGCCCCTGCTCTATCAGGTCGCCACCGCCGATCTCTCGCCCGCCGATGTCGCCTGGCCGATCCGCGGCGTGTTCTCGCGCCAAGACAACGTCGCCGTCACCCTGGCCGATGTGAGCGGCGTCGATCTCAAGGCCAAGCGCGTGCTGGCCGAAAGCGGTGAGATCCCTTACGACTACCTCGTGCTCGCCACCGGCTCACACCACTCCTATTTCGGCAATGATGATTGGGCCGATCACGCCCCCGGCCTCAAGCGCATCGTCGATGCCACCGAGATCCGCAAACGTGTGCTGATGGCGTTCGAGCGCGCCGAAGTGGCCCTGAGCGAGACCGAACAGCAGCGCCAGCTCACCTTCGTGGTGGTCGGCGGCGGGCCGACCGGGGTCGAGATGGCCGGCGCCATCGCCGAACTGGCCCGCTTTACCCTGGCGCGCGATTTCCGCCGCATCCGCTCCAAGGACGCGCGCGTCATCCTGATCGAGGCCGGGCCGCGCGTGCTCGCAGCCTTTCCCGAGCGCCTCTCGGCCATCGCGACACGCTCGCTGGAGGGCTTGGGCGTTGAGGTGCGCCTCAACACCCGTGTCGAAGACGTCGATGCCCAGGGCGTTGCGCTGGCCGGCGCCGGACAACTGCCCGCCGCGACCACGATCTGGGGCGCGGGCGTGCAGGTCGAGCACGTCGGGCACTGGCTCGGGGTCGAGACCGACCGCGCGGGGCGGGTGCCGGTCGAGCCCGATCTTTCGCTGGCTGGCCACCCGGAGGTGTTCGTGGTCGGCGATGCCGCCAAGATCGCCTGGCGCGACGGACGCGATGTGCCGGGCATCGCGCCTGCGGCCAAACAGGCCGGGCGCCATGTCGCTGCCGCCATCGCAGCCGAGCGTGCCGGGCAGGCGCGCCAGCCGTTTCGCTATCGCCACTTCGGCAATCTCGCCACCATCGGGCGCCATGCCGCGGTGATCGACTTCGGCCGCTTCCAGCTTTCGGGCGCGCTGGCGTGGTGGCTCTGGGGGCTGGCGCACATCTATTTTCTGATCGGGGTGCGCGCGCCGATCTTCGTCGGGCTGAGCTGGCTCTGGTCGTACCTGACCTACGCCAAGGGCGCGCGGCTGATCACCGGCACGCGCCCACGCATCCTCGACCCCGTCGATGCCCTGGCCGAGACCGAGCGCCACGCCAGCGATACCGAGGGGTTGAAGGCGTAAGGCGCCGTTTCGCAGGCGGCACCTCACAAGAGCAGCGGGTCGTGTCTCAGTTTCACGTGTGCGCTGGTGATAAGCCATTTGCCCTCAAAGATTTGGCCTAACGCGATTTTCAAACTGAGACACTGGGGGGCAGCCATCCGTCGCACTGGCAAGGCGCGCCAGCCTGCCTAGCTGTGCCTTGAGGGCTCCAGCCCCGAACCTGCCCCGCAGCAACTCCCGGGTGGACACCATGCCGACACGCCGACAGATCCTTTGCACTGGCGCCGCCGCTGCCGCTGCCGTCTCTGCCGGGGCTGCGACCACGGCGCCGCTCCTGGCGGCTGTGCCTGAGTTACGCATCCAGTCCGCGCGCTATGCCCTCCAAGGCGAGACGGCGACCGAGGGCCTGGTCAGCCTCGCGCCGGACGCACCGCCCCCGGTATTGCGGATGCGCCAGGGTATGGCCTTTGAGACCGACGTCACTAACACCCTGCCCGACTACACCGCCATGCACTGGCACGGCATCCGCGTGCCCAACGCCATGGACGGCGTGCCCTATCTCACCCAGATCCCCATCGGCCAGGGTGAGCGTTATCGCTATGCGTTCACGCCCGAGGATGCAGGTACGTACTGGTACCACCCCCACTGCATGACCATGGACCAGATGGGGCGCGGGCTGACCGGCCTCCTGGTGGTCGAAGAGGCCGAGGACCCGGGCTTCGACACCGAGATCGCCCTCAATCTGCGCGACTTCCGGCTTGGGCGCGACGGCGCGCTGCTCGATGCGCAGTGGTCGGCGCGCGGCGCGGCGCGGGCCGGCACCCATGGCGCGCTGATGACCGCCAATTGGCAGACCGCACCGCTCTACACGGCACCCGCCGGGGGGCTGGTCCGGCTGCGGCTGGCCGCCACCGATCCGACGCGCATCTATCGGCTCTATCTGGAGCCCGTCGAGGGCCAGAATACACCTGTCGAGGGCCGCGTGATCGCCCTCGACGGCCATCCCGTGCGCGAGGCCCCGCCCTGGCCCACGCCTAAAGCGCCGCTGCCGCTCTCGCCCGGACAGCGTGCCGACATCGCCCTCAAGATGCCCGCCGAGGAAGGCCGCGAGGTGTTGCTCATCACCGACCGCCCCGGCAAGCCGCGTCTTCTGGCGCGCCTGCGCGCCGAGGGGGCCGACCGCGGGCGCGCTTTGGCCGAGATCAAACCTCTGGCGCCCAATCCGCTCTCCGAGCCCGATCTCGCCAGCGCGCGGGTGGAGGAGTTCGTGTTCGGCTGGACGCCTGAGAAGAGCCTGGCCAACAATGGCGTCTGCGGCACCCTCGGCTACACCTTCTGGTCGATCAACCGCATTCCCTATCCGGGCGATGCCGCCACCGGTGCCGGACCGCTGGCGACGTTGCGCCTTGGGCAGAGCTACGTGCTGCGTCTGCGCAACGAGAGCCCCAATGCCCACCCGATCCACCTTCACGGGCTGACGTTTCGCCCGCTGCGCTCCAACCAACGCGCCATCACGTCGAACTGGACCGATACCGCGCTGCTCTTGAGCGGCGAAACCCTGGACGTGGCGCTGGTGGCCGATAACCCGGGCGATTGGGCCTTCCACTGCCACATCATCGAGCATCAGAAGACCGGGCTGGCGGGCTTTATCCGCGTCGCGTGAGCGGGCTCACCCCAGCAGGACGCGCCAGAATATCAGGGCGAGACCCGCACCGAGCGCCGCCAGCCGGCCCGCCGGTCCGCTGAGCGCAATCAGGCCGAAGGATATCAAGGCTAGGCCAAGGCCGACCTGTACGCCAGACAGCAGCGCCGTCCAAGGCGCCTCGGCCAGGCCAAGCAGCGCCGGATTGGCCACCATGGCCAGCGGAATGACGTAGAGGCCGAAGCCGAGCGAGAGCGCCGTCAGCGCCACCTTGAGCCAGTTCTCGCCGATCATGCCCGCCGCGATGAACACCGCCCCGCAGACGGGCGGCGTGATGGTCGAGAGCAGCGCATACCAGAACACGAAGAGATGGGCCTGGAGGGGATCGAGGCCGAGCCCGATCAGCGCAGGCCCCGCCACCGAGACGCAGATGACATAGGCGGCGGTGGTCGGCACCTCCATACCGAGCAGGAGGCAGGCCAGCGCCGTCAGCAGGAGTGCCGGCCAGAGCGCCCCGCCCGAGCCTGAGAGGATCACCGAGGTGATCTTGACGCCGAGCCCGGTGATCGAGAGCACGCCGACCACGATCGAGGCGCAGACGATGATCGCCGCAATCATCGAGACCTGCCGCGCGGCGGTGAGCAGGGCGCTCTCCAGGCGCAAGAGCGCTTCACGCACGCCGACAAAGCCGCGCTCTCCGAAGAACAGCAGGCCAAAGCCCACCAGGATCGCCAGACAGGCGGCGTACTGGGGTGTCACGCCAAGCCCGAACAATCCGTAGAGCAATACCGAGAACGGGACCGCGAAAAACGCTGCCGTGCGGGCGACGGTGGCGCCGTCGGGGCGGTCCTCGGCGCTCAGCCCCGCAAGACGGTGGCGCGCGGCATGGGCGTCGATGCCGACCCAGACGGCCAGGAAATAGAGCACCGCCGGGATCGCTGCCGCCGCCATCACCGCCGCATAGGGCTGTCCGGTCAGCTCGACCATGACGAAGGCTCCCGCGCCCATGAGCGGCGGCATGATCTGTCCGCCCGAGGAGGCGACCGCCTCGACCGCCCCGGCCAGGCGTTTGGGATAGCCGAGACGGGTCATGGCCGGCAGCGTGATCGCGCCGGTTGAGGCGACATTGGCCGAGGCCGAGCCCGAGATCGAGCCGAACAGCGCCGAGGACAGGATCGAGACCTTGGCCGCACCGCCGCGCAGACGCCCTGCCGCCGAGGCCGCCAGGTTCATGAAGCCGCGCCCGGCCTCGCCCGCGTTCAGCACCGCGCCGAAGATCACGAACACCGCGACCACGCCGACCGAGACCCCGGTCAGGCTGCCCCAAAGGCCGCCCTCGGCGATGGTCAGCGTGCCGAGAAAGCTGGCAAGCGGCGTGCCAGCGTGGCCGAACTCGCCCGGGATGTGCTGGCCGAACAGTCCGTACAGGAGCGCCAAGAGCGCTACCGCCGGCAATGGCCAGCCGATGGCCCGCCGCGCTGCCTCCAGCACGACCGCGAGGAGGACGGCGGCGAGCACCATCTGGAACGGGCCTTCGAGAAAGCCGTACTGATCGGCCAGCGCGCGGTGGTTGAGGGCCACCCAAAGTGCCGCTCCCCCCCCGGCGAGGGTGAGGGCCAGACCGCTCAGCCACGCCCAGCGCGTGGTGGTGCCCGCCAGCAGGATCCAGGGCAGCGCCAACGCCAGATGCAGCGGGCGCGCGACCAGATTGGGCACGAGCCCCGAAAACACCAAAGCGAGGTGAAAGGCGACCAGCGCCAGGGCGCCGGCGGCCAACAGCACACGCATCGAGCCTGACCCCCGAGAGACCGGCCTAGCGCGTCAAGGCCGTTGCTCTGGGGTGAGGGTAAAGCCCGCCTCCTCGTAGTAGCGCAGCGCGCCGGGATGGATCGGCCCGGTGATGCTGGCCATCAGTGCCTCGCTAACACCGTTCCACCAGGGTGCGCCCTCGGCCATGGCGGCGCGGCGCTCCCAGAAGGTCTTGGTCAGGGCATAGGCGGTGTCGTCGGCCATCTGGGTGGTGGTGAAGGCGACCACGGGCAGCGAGGTGGTGAGCACGCTCTCGTCCTGGCCGGCGTAAGTACCGGCGGGGATCTCGATGCGGGTGCGCTTGGTCTTGGCCACTTGCGCGTCGCTCAGCGAGAGCACGCGCACGCCCACACTGGCCGCAGCCTCGACCACATTGGGCGCCGGATAGGAGCCGGCGGTGACGAAGCCGTCGATCTGGCCGTTCTTGAGGGCTGCGACGGCGTTGGAGAGTTCGACCTCGGCCAGCGTCACCTTGTCCTTGAGGCCGAACATCTCCAGGTATTTCGCCCCCTCGCGCGCGCCGAACGAGCCGCGCCCGAGCAGCACGGTCTTGCCTTCGAGCCCGGCAAAGTCTGTGACGCCGCTCTCGCGCGCCACGACGAAATGCATGGTCAGCGAAGGGATCGGAAACAGCGCACGGATGGTCTCGAAAGCGGGCGCGGTCTTACCCTCGAACATCGCCTTGCCGGCTTGGGCAAGGCCCACCAGGGCGGGCGGCGTGGTGAAGACATAATCGGCACCGCGCGCACGCACCTCCATGACGTTTTGCACCGAGCCCTGGCTCTCCTCGACCGTGACCAGAACGGCGCCGTCGGTGCCGGCTTTGATCGCTTCGGCCAGTTGCACGCCCATCTGGTAGTAGGACGAGGTCGACTTGGCCGATTTATAGGTCACGCGCGTCTGGGCATCCGCAGCGCCGGGGTGGCTTACCAGGGCAAGGATGGCCGCGCACAGGGCGGCGGCGATGGCGGTTGGTTTCATGGTGTCCTCCCTTAGAGTTCGGCAGGCGCGAGGGCGCGCCGTGCCTATGCCGCTGAGCGGTCTGTTGGCGCTGGGAGCAAACACGATTGTGGATGGTTTGGCTATGGGGGTTTGACTGTAGGGAGGACTGGAGGGAGTTGACTGAAGGCCTGTGGGCTCGGCCTTAGCCTCGCTCAAGCAGCCACGGCGGTTGGTGGCTCAGGCGCCTCCTCACCCACGGTGCGGCTGAGCGCCTGAGCCTCGGCGGAGAGATCGTGGGCGGTCGCGGCCACCGCCTCTGCCGGGTCGAGCATGGCCGCCGCCGCCGCGTTGAGGCGCGCGATGTCGCTGGCGAGTTGGCCGCTGCCCTGGCTCTGTTCGCGCGCGGCCTCGCTCATGCCGCGCATCAGGGCGGCGGTGCGCTCGATCTGCTCGACCATCTCCGTCAACAGCCCCTCGGCCTCGCCCGAGACCGTGCTGGCATCGCCCGAGAGGGTCGAGATCTCGCGCGCTGCTGCCTGGGAGCGCTCGGCCAGCTTGCGCACTTCCGAGGCGACCACGGCGAAACCGCGCCCATGTTCGCCCGCGCGGGCGGCCTCGACGGCGGCATTGAGCGCTAGCAGGTCGGTCTGCTGGGCGATCTCCTCGATCACGCCGATCTTCTCGGCGATGGCGCCCAGGGTGGCGATGGCGCGCTCGACCGTGCCCTGGCAGCGTCCGGCTCGCACCGAGGCTTGCTCGGAGATCCGCCCGGTCTCGACGGCATCCTCGGCGGTCTGGCGCATGGCGGTGCTGATTTGGGCGACGGTGGTGGAGGCTTCCTGGAGCGTGGCCACATTGGAGCGCGCGCTCTGCATGGACTGCTCGGCCGCCTCACTCAGCCCGGCGCTGCGCGTGGCGAGGGCGGTGGCGCTCCTCCGGGCCTGTTCGAGCACGGCATCGAGGCGGGCGAGGGCGTCGCGGGCCTGGGTCTCGGCGGCACTGGCGGTCTCGGCGGCGCTCTCGGCGCGCGCAAGGGCAGCCTGGACCACCTCGGCCTGGGCATTGCGCTTGGCGACCAGCCAGACCAGCCCCGCCGCCTCGACCAGCAACACCACGGCATGCAGCGCCGTGCGCCCAAGATCGCTGCCGCCCGGATAGACCAGAGCGGGCAGAAAGGCGTTAAAGGCCAGATGATGCACCGCAACCAGCGCCGTGGCGGCGAGGATGGCGGGAATGCTGGAGAGCAGCGGCAACAACGCCAGCAGCGCAAAGAAATACATATGGATATCGACCTGCCAGGGATGCCCGGCAAAGGCGACCAGCAGCACGGCGGGCTGGGCCAAGAGCGCCAAGGCGACCGCGATGGCGGCGAGGGCAGGATAGAGCCAGACATTGAGGCTGGCCAAGAGCGAGACGGCAGCCGCAGCCCCGGCGCAGAGCCAAACCGGCCCACCCGCCAGCCACGCGGCAATACCCGCCAGCGGCGCATGCCCCCAGCATAACACCAGCAGGGCCCGAACGGCCCAGGCCCGGTCCTCGGATGGCTCGGTGGGGCGTTGGGTCATGGCTGGCCTCGGACTGGCTGGGGTGGGCTGGCACAAACGAGCCCCGGCATCGCGGCATCGAGCACGATCCAGGCGCCGTGGTGGTAGAGGCGGGCGACGAAGTCGGGATCGCTGGCCAGGGCGTGGGCTGCCCCGGTGTGGCCTGGCAACACCGTGCCTCCAGCGCGGGCAACCAGCGCCGCGGCCCCGCCACTTTGCCAAGGCGGCGCGAGCACGACCACCGGGGTGCCGGGGGGCGCCGTGTCGAGAGCCGCCCCGTGGAGCGGCATCAACCCCAGCAGTACAAGCAGCGCCAGGGCGGAGGTGGGGGCGGTGATAAGTCGGCAGCAACGCGTGAACATGGCGCCAGCCTAAGGTGCGTTTCTGGATAAAATCTTGCCAGCCCGTCTGAAAAACCGGGGTTGCCCGATAGATCGGCTCGGAAGCGGCCCCCCCCGCGCGCATCCGGCTGACAAAGAGTGCTCCTTCTGTATTTTACCGCCCTTGCAAACCAGGGCTGGACACGGCGTTAACCTGGCGCAATATCGTTAACGCCGTTTTTACTGAGGTCAAAAATTATGCATCGCCAGAAAGCTGCGCTAAAACGATACGGTGAATTCTCCCTTGGTTTAGTTCTCATCGGAGTTTGCCTGTTTCAGTTGCATCCCAGCCTATACGCCATCCCTGTCGAAGGCTTTGCCTTTATCGAGGGAACCCTCGCCCTGCTGCTGCGCGAGGGCCACTTGGCAGAGCACATCGCGCGCGCGGGGTTGGATGCCGAGTTCTTCTACCACACCCGCCCAGCCATGATCTGGCTCTTGGCCGCAGCCGCATCGCTGGAGCCGGCATTGTACTACACCGATCTCGCCCCCATTGCGGGCGGGCTGATCCTGCTGGCAACGCTCTATTGCGCCGGAGCCTTCGCCACCCACGGCCTGGCCATCCCAGCGCTTGCGGTCTTGAGCATGCCGATCCTGTTCGAGATGAGCTATTTCGCCAATGCCAATATCTATGCCTGCATCTGCGCCCTCACTGGGATCGGCTTGATCCGGCGCTCTCGCGGCCTGATGGCTGCGGCTGTGGCGGGGGCGCTGCTCTCGGCGGCGTTGCTGTTTCGCATCGATCACATGCTCTCGGGAGCCCTTGGGTTTGCTGCGGTCTTGGCCACTGCACGCGATTGGCGCGAGGCGTTCTGGCGCGCGGTGGCGCTCGGCGCCGGGGCGGCGGGCTTGCAAGGCGGGTTTTACTTGGCCGAGAGCGCTGCCGGACTGGCCGCCTCCCATCTGCCGATGCGCATCGGGATCGCGTCGCTTGTCCTGGAGTTGTGGGACAACGAGCCCTCGCCCCTGTCAGGGGTAAAGCAGCTGGCGTTTACCATGGCGCCGGCCGCCATATTGGCCTTGATCGGCTACAGCAGCCTTGCGAAGCAGTGGCTTCAAGAATTCCATGCATTCAAAACTCCCCAATATATTGGAGGCGTGCTATTCTTTTTCGTATTCCCAGCATTGTTTTACAGCGCCACCTACAGCAGCTACTTCGACGGGCGTACCTTCACCGTGTTTGCGCCTGTCGTTCTGCTTTGCATCGTCCGCGGCGCCGACACGATCGTCGCAACGCTGCGCCAAGACAGCCAGCCCCACCGTGTCCGCGCCCTGGCCGGGGCGGCAGCCGCGCTGACAGCCGCATTGGTCCTCGTGCCCACCTCTTCGCTCAGCACGGTCTATGAACGCGAAGCACCGCGCGTGTCGCTGACCGGGCGGGTCTGGGAACTGCCGCGCTGGCATAGCTGGATGCTCGGGCGGGGCAATATGCTACTGTTCCAACTCAGAAACGCCGAAGCCATCCTCTCGCGCACCAACGACACCGTCCTGCTGGTCTCCAACGGCTGGAACTCCGAACACGCCAGCGACCACGCCCTGGCCCGCCAAGGCTTCCATCGCATCGGCGCAGCCAGAGCCGGTAGCGAGAGCAGCCCTTGTGCCGTCGCAGACCACTGGAGCGACGGCACGCGCTCTGTATTGCACTTGCCGCTGCATGTGCCTTTCGTAAAGGATAGCCCCCGCGCCTTTACCGCATACGCCCTCTTGTCGGATGCGGGGGCGTGCATCGCCTCCTTTGCCGCTGAGCGGCGCTGGTTTGTCTCTGCGCCGCTGACGACATACTATTTTCCCGAGATCAAGCCGATGCTGGGTCTCTCCGACAGGAACGGCCCGATCCCGATCGACGATGCGCTGTTGGCGTACATGGGCGAGCTGGCCGTCAGTACTT
>JBCDHK010000077.1:0-12260 GCA_038750185.1 Pseudomonadota bacterium | reverse complement strand
CGGGCTGATGGTGGCGGAGTTGCGGCTTTGGGAGGCGGGTGCCGATGGCGATGCACCGCTGCAGACCCAGGACGCCATGCCCCCCGACCTCCACGCGCCCCAGCCCGATGTGCCCGAGGGCGGTGCCGAGCAGGACTGAACCGATGGGCCTGCTGCCCCGCGCTGCCAGAAGCCGCACTGCCCCGCTGGCGCTGGCTGCGGCCTTGGCACTGCCCCTCGTGCCTGCTGCCGAGACCACCTCTGGGCCGGCTCAGGACGAGGCCATGGCCCATCCCGACGCCTGTACGGCCAAGGCGGTGGTGATTTCGAGCGAGACCGGCGTGCATGCCTTCGAGGTCGAGCTGGCCCTCAGTGCCCAAGAGCAAGCACGCGGGCTGATGTTTCGCGCCTCGCTGGCGCCTGAGGCGGGGATGCTGTTCATCTACCCCAATCCGCGCACGGCCAGCTTTTGGATGAAGAACACCATGATCGCGCTCGACATGCTGTTCGTCGACGACACCGGGGTGGTCGTCAACATTGCCGAGCGCACCACGCCCTATTCGTTGGAGCCCCAGCGTTCTGACGCGCCGGTGCGGGCGGTGTTGGAGATCAATGGCGGGCTCTCAGAGCGCCTTGGCATCGGGCCTGGCGCCCAGGTGATTCACCCCGCTTTTCGCCAAGCGCCCAAGACGCGGCGTTGTCCGGCGCTTGCAGGGCTGCCGGGCAACGGCTAAAGCATCGCGCATGGATCACACGTCTGAGCCAAACGCCTGGGCGTAGTATCAAGACACGCGCGATGTTAAGGCCGGGGTGTGTTAAGATACAGGTGACAGTAAAGTACGGGGCGTAGCGCAGCTTGGTAGCGCGTCGGTTTTGGGAACCGAAGGTCGCGTGTTCGAATCACGCCGCCCCGACCAACTCTCACACCTTGTTGGGCCAGCCCTCGATCACGCCGCCCCTCAATCACTCCGCCTCCACGACCCGCCCAATACGGTCCTCAGGGCCGCCGTAGCGAAACGCGAGCGCGTCATCGGGATCGATGCGCACCCAGGTTTGGCCGATGCCCAGACGCTCGCGCGCATAGACCACCTTCTCAGCGCGCAGCACCCGCCCGAAGGCATCTTCCTCCAAAACACGCAACCCCTCGGCGGTGTAGCGCTCCTCGGTGCCATCGGCGAGCGTGCGTGTCCAGCCGAGCAAGGTGCCGTCCTCGGCGTAGGCATAGCGGTCCTGCCAGCCCTGGCGCAAAAACAGCCGCGGATCGGCATAAGGCGCGCTCTCGTCGCCAGGGGCGGCGTAGGCGATGGAGAGCGGGCGGCCCTCGCGGTAGACCCGCTGCTGGTTGGGCGGATAGGCCATGGTGACAAAGGCTGGAGCCGACCACTCGGTACCATTCCAGGCGAAGACGCCGATATCGACGCGGTGGCCCGTGAGATCGGGGCGCCCGGGCACGCTGACGCTGTCGTGCCAGTCGATCTCGATCTCGGCCTCGCGGGCGTTGTCGTCGAGCGGGGTGATGCGGATGCGCTCGCCCTCACCGCGCAACACCCGCCACTCAAAGCGCAGCGGCAAACCGTTGGGATCGGTCGTGCCAGCCGCACTCACCCGCAGGCGCCGCGTCTTGGCGGTCGAGCGGTGGATGCGCGCGATGGCCGAGGGGGTGTCGAACAGTCGCTCACCGAGCCCGCCCGAAAACAGATCGAGGCCAGGCAATGGGTGCTCCTCGTTGGTGACGCGCAGGCGCACCTGGCCTGGCAGCGTCTCGGGCCTGAGCGAATAGGCGATCGCAACGGCGCGCTGTAGATCGATGCGCTTGCCGTCGAACACGCTGGGGTGGGCCTCGCCGCTCAGATAGTGTTCGGCGCTCTTGCCCTTGGGCGCCATGGCACGGCGCAGCACGAGCTGGAGGGTCGGTGCGATCAGATTGGCTTGGCGCGCGGCCTCTTTGGTCTCGGGCCTCAGCGCCGCCAGGATCACCGCCAGCGCGCGCAGGAAGGCTTTGTCGGAGTAGGACGAGCCTTGCGAGATCAGCACATAGGGTGTGTTGGCGGGGAAGGTATCGCCGTGCTCGGGGTCGTGATCGCGGTGTTCGGGATACACGTAGAGATGGTTGTTGGCGTATTGCAGCGCCAGGCTTGGCGGTCCTTGCGGGGTGGTCAGCAACTGGCGCGTCTGTGAGCGCCAGAGGGGGCCGCTGGTCAGCGCGGTCGAGGAATTGCCGATGGTGATGCGATCGAACAAAAGCTCGGTGTTGGGGCCGTAGTCCAAGCGGCGCGCTTTGGCGTCCTCGGCGTATTCGACAAAGGCGATCTGGCCGAAGTTTTCGCGCAGGAGCGAGGAGTGGTCGCGGTCGCGGTTGTCGTAGAGATCGCCCAGGTTGCCGGCTGCCTCGCCGCGGGCAAAGCGGCGGTTTAGCAGGCTGGCGACGGGCGCTGGGATGCCGCCTAAAACTGGGGGGCGCTCGGCTTTGCTGGGAGTGGCAACGCGCACCAGCAGGCGGGCGCGGGCTTTGTCCCATTCGGTGGCGCGCGGGGTGACGAGGGCCGTGCTCTCGCGCACGCGCGCTGGAGTGGCGGGCTGAAGATAGGCCGGGATCGAGGGGCGCGCGGGGCCGCGGCGCTCGGCGCGGGCAATCAGCGCGCCATGGCGTGGATCGGTCGACAGCAGGGCCAGTGAGGGATCGCGCTTTAGGCTCTCGGCATCGCTGTGGCCCAGATCGACGGCGCGGTCGAGGGCGGCAAAGGCGGTATCGGCATCGCCTCTGGCGGCGGCAGCGAGCCCTTTGAGCAGATAGAGATCGCCAAGATCGGGGAATTGCTCGATCAAACGGTCGAGAGTGGTGAGGGCGGCGTCGGTGCGTCCGCTGCGGATGCGGGCTGGCACACCGGCAAGCGTGCGCACCAGCACCGGCACATCGAACACCAGACTGGCCGGTGGCGGGCGCTCGGCGCGGGGCAGGGGGGCTGGTGCGGTGTCGGGGGCAAGGGGGGCTTGCTGGGCGCTGGTCGAAGCGGCTGCCGCGATCAGGGCGGCGGCAAGGGCGGTGGCGGGGAGTAGACGCGCCATGCTCATGGCCGCTTCAACGGTAGGGCCAGCGTCCAGCCGAGATCGGCGGGGCGGGTGTCTTGGTGTTGGGCGAGGCCAATGGTCATGCCCTGATGGCCTGCGGCTGGGTGTTCGGTATAGGTGGCAAACAGCCGATCCCAGATCGAGAGGTTGAAGCCGTAGTTGCTGTCGTGCTCGGTGCGCTGGCACGAATGGTGGATGCGGTGCATGTCTGGTGTGACGATGGCCAGACGCAGCATGCGGTCGACACGTTTGGGCAGGCGCAGGTTGGCGTGGTTGAACATCGCAGCCCCGTTTAGCACGACTTCAAATAAGATCACCGCTAGTGCCGCGGCGCCGAGCGCATAGACCAGGCCGATCTTGAACAGCATGGAGAGCGCGATCTCGCCGGGATGAAAGCGGATCGCGGTCGAGACGTCGATATCGCGGTCGGAGTGGTGGACTTTGTGTAGCCGCCAGAGCAGCGGGATCTTGTGCGAGGCGACATGCTGGGCCCAGATCGCGAAATCGAGCACCACGAAGACGATCAGCACTTCGAGCCAAAACGGCCAGTCAAGCGCGTTGAAAAGCCCCCAGCCGCGCATCTCGGCATCGAGGGCTGCGCCTACGGCGGCGGCGCCGAACACGAGGCGCACCATGACACTGTCGAGGATCGAGATCGCCCAGTTGGTCGCCCAGCGCTTGGGACGCGAGAGTTGGGCCAGCCGTTTGGGGCGCGCCCGTTCCCAGAGCGCCAGCAGAACGAAAAGCCCGAAGAAGACCCCGAGCCGGAGCGCCGTTTCCATTTTTCCTCCCGTACCTTTCGCGATACGGGATAAAGGTCGGGCTTTGATACGCTCGCGTCAAGACGGCTGGCTGGGTATTAGCGTCGCAACTTTCCTCAGCCCCCGATCAGCGTGCCCGCGCCGTGCTCGGTGAACAGCTCCAAGAGCACCGCATTGGCCTGTCGCCCATCGAGGATCGCCGCCGCATCCACACCCTGCTCGATGGCGGCCAGGGCGGTTTGGACCTTGGGGATCATGCCGCCGGCAATGGTGCCCTGGCCGATCAAGCGCTCGACGTCGGTGCGGGTGAGGCGCGTCAGCACGCGGCCCTCGCCGTCCTTGACGCCCTCGACGTCGGTCAGCAGCAACAGGCGTTCGGCGCGCATGGCGCCGGCGATGGCCCCTGCTGCGGTGTCGGCGTTGACGTTGAAGGTCTCGTGGCCCTCGCGCCCGCCGCCCACGGGGGCGACCACGGGGATGAAATCACTGCCGATCAGGCGCTCCAGGACGCCCGGGTCGATCTCGACGGGGCGCCCGACATAGCCCAGATCCAACACGCGCTCGATGGCGCTGTCGGGATCACGCGTGGTGTGGGTGGCCTTTTCGCAGGTCATCAGCCGCGCGTCCTTGCCCGAGAGGCCGACCGCCCGCCCGCCCTGGGCGTTGATCGCGGCCACCAGCCCTTTGTTGATCGCGCCCGAGAGCACCATCTCGACCACCTGCACTGCCTCTTCGGTGGTGACGCGCAGCCCGTCGCGAAACTCGGTCTCGACGCCAAGGCGCGCCAGCATGGCATTGATCTGCGGGCCTCCGCCGTGGACGACGACCGGGTTGAGGTTGCATTGCTTCATGAGGACGACATCGCGGGCAAAGCTGTCGAGCGAGGCCCGGTCGCCCATGGCATTGCCGCCAAACTTCACCACGATGGTGGTGCCGTCATAGCGCTGGAGGTAGGGCAGGGCTTCGGACAGGGTGCGGGCGGTGGCGAGCCAGTCGCGGTGCATCTGAGCGCGGATCTCCATGGGGGTGCCTTGTGGATGGAAACGGGTGCCTCGCTCTAGCCGGTTGGCGCCAGGCGAGCCAGTGCGATCTGCGTCACGGCAGACGCGCTTTAGTAGCCCAGGCTGCGCGGCAGCCATAGCGCCAGACAGGGCAACGCCAGCAACAGCGCCAGGCGCACCAGATCGGCGGCCACGAACGGCACCACCCCGCGCCAGAGCACGCCCAAGCTAAGCCCGGGCACCCCCGCGCGCACCACGAACAAGTTGAGCCCGAGCGGCGGCGTGATCAGCCCGACCTCGACCGCGACCACGCAAATGATGCCAAACCAGATCGGGTCGATCCCGGCGGCAACGACCAGCGGATAGAGCACCGGCACGGTGAGCAGGATCATGGCCAGGCTCTCCAGGATACAGCCCAGCACGAGATAGAGCACCAGGATCGCGGCCATCAGCTCGAAAGCGCCCCAGCCGGCGGTGTCGATGGTGGCACTCAGCAGTTGGGTCAGGCGTGAGAGGCTGAGCAGATAGCCGAACACCTCGGCCCCGATCAGGATGAAGAACAACGTCGCTGCGGTCACGACAGTCTCAGTAAAGGCGGCGCGAATGGCGCCAAGGCCCACCCCGCGCCAAAGCGCCAGCACCAAGGCCAGGGCCGCGCCGACGCCACCTGCTTCGAGGGGGGTGAAGACCCCGCCGTAGAGCCCGGCGATGACCAGCGTGAACAGCCCCAACACCGGCAAGACGCCAGAGAGCGTTCCGGCCAGAGCCTCGGGCTGTCCGCCCGCTTGCCAGACCCGTGCCACCGCCATGGCGGCCACCGCGTAGAGGACAAAGCCGAGCAGCCCCGGCAGCACCCCGGCCAGAAACATCGCCGCGACCGATTGCTCGGTGATCAGCGCATAGAGCAAGAGCGCGATCGAGGGCGGGATCATGATGCCGAGCGTCGCCCCCGCCGCCAGCGATCCCGCCGCCAGACGCGGGTCGGTGCCAAGGCGGGCCATCTCGGGCCAGGCGATGCGGGTCATGGTCGAGGCGGTGGCCAGCGACGAGCCGGAGATGGCGGCGAAAGCGGCCGAGGCGGTGATACCGGTCAGTGCCAGTCCGCCGGGCCAGCCGCGGGTCAGGCGGTGGGCGGCGGCGAACAGATCGCGCGAGAGCCCGGCCCGTGCCGCCAACGCGCCCATCAGCAAAAACAGCGGGATCAGCGTGAAGGAGGCGTTGGTGGCGACGTCAAAGACCGCGGTCTCGATCACGCGCAGGGCCGGCATGGGGCCGATGATGGCAGCGACGCCCAGCGCGCCGATGACGATCAGGGCAAGGCCGACCGGGCAGCCGAACACCAGCAAGACAACCAGGGCGCAAAATCCGAGGACGCCCGTGGTCTGCGGGCTCATTTCGAGACGGTATGCCAGAGCCCGACCAGCGCCAGTACCCCGCAGCCGAGCGCGGCCACGGCCGTCAAGGGCCAGAGCGGGGCCGCGATGTCTTGCAGCGTCTCGCCACGGTGGAGTTGGTCCAGCGCGCTCGACGCCAGCCCCCAGGCGGCCACGGCGCCAAACCCCGCGAGTAGGAGCGCCCATAGCCGCTCCAAAGCGCGCGCGAGCACTCCGGGCAACCGCCCCGCCACCAGATCGACCCGCACCAGACCGCGCTCTGCCGCACCGGGCAGGGCGGCAAGCACCGCCAGCATCAGCGCATAGCGCGCGATCTCGCGGGCTGCGGCAATCTGGAAATCGAGCGCGCCGGCGCTCAGGTCATAGGCCAGGCGCGCCGTGACGCTGCCAGCGACACTGACCAGAAGCAGCACCAGCGCCGCTGCGGCGAGCGCTTCTCCGGCACGGGTCAGCCCGGCCATGGCGCTAGAGACCCAACGCGCTACGGCACTCGGCGACGTAGCCTTTGAGCGTGGCGTAGGTCTCGCTGCCCGGCAGTCCGGCCTCGTCAAGCTCGGCCAGGGTGGCTGCGGTGGCGCGGGCGGCGGCGGCCTCCCAGGCTGGGCGCTCCTCTGCCGCGATGTCGTAGACGGTGCCGGTGGCCTCGGTGACGGCAAAGCCCGCCACATCGCCCGCATCGTAGCCGCGGCCTGCGCGCAGGGCCCAGTCCATGCCGGAGTGGCGGTCGATGACGGCGCGCAGGTCTTGGGGCAGTGCCTCGTAGGTGCGCTTGTTCATGGTGGTGACGAAGGCCAGCGCATAAAAGCCGAAGCGGGTGTGGTGTTCGGCGACCTCGTGGGCGCGAAAGCCCGCCACCGCTTCCCAGGGCAGCATGAAGCCGTCGATGGCGCCGCGCCCTGCCGCCTCGTAGATCGCGGGCGCGGGCATGCCGACGGGCAGGGCGCCCAGTTCTTCGAGCAGGCGCCCGATGACCGCGGTCGGGCGGCGAATGCGCAGGCCCTTTAGCGCTGCCAGCGTGGTGACGGGGGTGTCGGTGGTGTGCAGATGCCCCGGCCCGTGAGTGTGGACGAAGAGCACATGGGTGTCCTCATACTCCGCCGCCAGCGCGCCGCTGTCATAGAGCATCTGAAAGGCGCACGAGCCCACTTCGGCGCGCTCGAACAGCCCCGGCAGTTCGATCAGTTGCGAGAGCGGAAAGCGTCCGGCGGTGTAGCCTTGGACGGTCCAAGCGATGTCGGCCAGCCCCAGGCGGGCGTTGTCAT
This sequence comes from Pseudomonadota bacterium, assembly GCA_038750185.1. Classification (GTDB taxonomy): domain Bacteria; phylum Pseudomonadota; class Alphaproteobacteria; order Rhodobacterales; family Rhodobacteraceae; genus Thermohalobaculum. The sequence goes on along the minus strand of JBCDHK010000077.1, from coordinate 4,794 downwards.
AGCCTTGGGGGGCTTTGCCGAGGGTTTGCGCAGGAAACACCGTGACGTCGATCCGGCCTTGGCTGTCTTGGACGACCGACGCCGCCCAGTCGCTGAACAGCGTTTCGTGCTGCCAGGAGGTGGCGGGCATGAAGTGAGCAAAGCTGAGGCTGGTCTCGGCGGCCTGGGCAGGCGCTGCCATAAGAGCAAGGGCGAGGGCGGCGGAGCGGAGCATGGGGTGAGCCTCGGTCAGTCGGAGAGGATTTGCAGGGTTGGCGCTGGGCGTTCAGATGCAGGAAAGAGCGCCAGCGGCTGGGTGCGTGCCGCCTCGGGATCGGCGAGAAAGCGCTCCAGCACCGCCGGGTAGAGCCGGTGTTCCTCGACGAGGACGCGCGCGCCAAGGCGCTCGGGGGTGTCGCCTGCGTCGACGGTGACGGCAGCCTGGCCCAGGATCGGCCCGGCGTCCAGGTCTTGGACCACTTCGTGCACGGTGAAGCCATGCAGCGCACACCCGGCGGCCAGCGCCCGCGCGTGGGTGTCGAGGCCGCGAAAGGCCGGTAGCAGCGAGGGGTGGATGTTGAGCATGCGCCCAGTCCAGGGTTGGGTCAGGGTCGGGGTCATGATGCGCATGAAACCGGCGCAGGCCACCACCTCGGCCCCGGCGGCTATCAGGCGCGCTTGCACGGCGGCATCGAAGGCCTCGCGGCTGGAATAGGCGCGGTGATCGATGACGGCGGTGGGCACGCCGAGCGCTTCGGCCCGGGCCAGTCCGCCCGCCTCGGGGCGGTTGGAGAGTACCAGCAACGGGCGCCCAGGATGGCCCGCGCGCTGCATCGCACGCACCAGCGCCACCATGTTCGAGCCGTTGCCCGAGATCAGGATGGCGACGCCAGCAGCACTCGCCCGCGCGCTCAAAGCGCGCCCTCGTAGGCGATGCCCTCGCCCGCCTTGACCTGCCCAAGACGGATCACGCGCTCGCCCGCCTCGCGCAAAAGCGCTGTCAGGGTCTCGGCACGCTCGGGCGCCACGGCCAACGCCATGCCGATGCCGCAGTTGAAGGTGCGCAGCGCCTCCGCTTGGTCGAGCCCGGTCGAGCGGATCAGCCAGTCGAACACCGGTGGCAAATCCCAGGCGTCGAGATCGAGGCTGAGGCCAAGCCCCTCGCCCAGCATGCGCGGGAGATTTTCGCTGAGACCGCCGCCGGTGATGTGGGCCAGGCCATGCACCCCCCCGGCGCGGATCGCGGCCAGACAGGGTGCGACGTAAAGCCGGGTCGGCACCAACAGCGCCTCGCCAAGGGTTGCCTCGGGTGCCTCGAAGGGGCAAGGCGCGCTCCAATCGAGCCCCGCCTCGGCCACGACACGGCGCACCAGCGAAAACCCGTTGGAGTGGATGCCCGAACTGGCCAGCCCCAGCACCACATCGCCCACAGTGACGCCTGCGGGTAGCGCCTGTCCGCGCTCCATGGCGCCAACGGCAAAGCCCGCGAGATCGAAGTCGCCCTTGGCGTACATGCCGGGCATCTCGGCGGTCTCGCCGCCAATGAGCGCACAGCCCGCCTCGGTGCAGCCCGCCGCGATGCCCTCGACCACCTGGGCCGCCGCGTCGACGTCGAGACGCCCGGTGGCGTAGTAATCGAGGAAAAACAGCGGCTCGGCACCCTGGCAGATCAGATCGTTGACGCACATCGCGACCAGATCGACACCGACGCCGCCCAACCGCCCGGTCTCGATGGCAATGCGCAGCTTGGTACCGACGCCGTCGGTAGCCGCCACCAACACGGGATCGCTAAAGCCCGCAGCGCGCAGATCGAACAGCGCGCCAAAGCCCCCGAGCCCCGCCTCGGCGCCCGGGCGGGTGGTGGCGCGGGCGGCGGGTGTAATGCGCGCGACCAAGGCGTTTCCGGCGTCGATATCGACACCGGCTTTGGCGTAGGTCAGTCGGTTGGCTCGGTCGGTCATGCGGGCCCTCCCCACCCGGATAGAGCATGCCCGCGCGCGCCCTGCAAGGGTGGCTGGAGAGGGTTCGGCCCTGCTTCAATTCGCGGCACGGATGCAGTAACGTTGCCTCCAAATCGGCAAAATACGCGGCGGAGGGGCGGCAGCATGGCATTGAGTTCAAATGGGAAACCAACGGTCATGCGCCTTGGCGTCGTACTCACGTTGGGTCTGTGCGTGAGCGGGTGTGCCGAGCTGGCCGCGCTCACCGCCAAGCCCGAGCCGGCGGGGCCAAGCGGGGCCGAGAGGGCCGCGCGGGCGCTGCTCACGGTGGGGCCGCAGGTGACCCAGGGCGCGGATGTGCTGGCGAGCGGTGGCTTGGATGCCTTGGTCGATCCCGGGATGGTGCCCGATCCGGCGGCATTTTCCGTCGAGAGCACGGTGGTTTGGGATGGTCAGCGCACGCTGCAGGGCATCTGGATCGCCCACCCCGAGGCCGAAGCCGCGCGGCGGGTGCGCATCGTCAATCGCACCAGCGGGCGCACGGTCGATGGCGCGCTGTTTCGCCGCGATGCGTCGTTGCCTGGGGAAGCGGTGGTGATTTCTTCGGATGCGGCGCTGGCGCTCGGCATTGCGGCGGAAGGCTCGGCGGTGCTCTCCATTGTGGCGTTGCGGCGCGAGGCGGTGGGGACTGCTGCGGTGCAGCCTGCCGATGACGCGGAGGCAGGGGTAGAGACAGCGCCACAAGCACCAGTGGTCGACACCGAGACAGCGGCAGCGCCTGTCCAACCAGTGCCCGAGGGGCCCAGTGCGGTGCAGCCCGGGCCGGACGTCGCAGAAACTGCGGAAACCATCGTGGCGCCTGCTGAGACCGAGGCCGCTGCGGTAGCGGCGCCTGCGCCAGAGACGCTCGCGCCAGGGAAAGCCGACGCCGAGATACCGGCCACTGAGGCCACCCAAGAAGCTGTTGAAGAAGCTACCCAAGAGGCTGGCGAGGCGCTGGCCGATGCCGCGGCGACCAGGGTTGTCGGCAATGCCGAGATTGCACCGGAGGCGCCGTTGGCACCTGAGCGCGCAGCCGAGACGCCCGCCACCACCCCCGAGCCCGCCATCTCGTCCGCCGTCTCGCCTGCCACGACCGACACCGCGCTGAGCGAGCCTGCCGCGCCGGCACTTTCTGCCGAGGCCGCCGTCGAGCAGTCAGTCGAGGCAGCGCAGGAGACCTTGGCCGATGTCGAGGCCCCAGCGCCAACGGCAGCCGACGTCGCCCCCGCCGAAATGCAAGCCTCCGCCGCGCCGGTTGAGCCCGCGCCTGAAGAGCCTGCCACCACCCCGTCGTCTGCCGATGAGCCCGCCGAGACCCCCGCCGAAACCCCCGCCGAGACCATCATCACCGCCGAGGCCGAGCAGCGCACACCGCCCGCCGCTCCAGCGCCCTCGACGGCTGAGCAGACCAGCGAACCCGCCGTTACCGAGGCCGTCCCCGAGGCCGAACCCGTACCCGAACCGGATATCGCACTGGCCGCAGCCCCCCCCGCCAGCGCACCGGAGCCGGCGATCCAGCGGCCCTATATCCAAGTCGGCATCTTCGGCGCCACCGCCAATGCCGAGCGCCTGGTCGAGCGCATCCGTGAGGCCGGTTTTCCTGCCGAGACCCGCGACATTCGCTTTCGTGGCCGCCCGGCGCTGCGCGTGGTCGCCGGGCCGTTCGAGAGTGTGGCCCAGCGCACCGAAGCCTTGCAGCGTATCCGCCAGGTCGGCCCCGCCGATGCCTATCCGGTCCGCGACTAAGGGAGAGGCCCGCCATGTTTCGCATCTTCGCTCTTTTCGCGCTACTCTGGCCCCTCCAGACCCAAGCGCTCGAACAAAGCACTCCGGCGGGTGCTGCCATCCTAATCGATATCACCTCCGGTGCCGTGCTCTTGGAGAAAAACGCCGACGAGGCGCTGCCGCCCGCGTCCATGTCCAAGCTGATGACGCTCGATGTGGTGTTTGGCGCCATCGCCTCGGGCCAACTTTCGCTTGATGACGAATTCCGCACCACGCGGCGCGCCTCGCAGATGGGCGGCTCCAAGATGTTCTTGCGCCAGGGCGAGTCGGTCAGCGTCGAAAACCTGATCCGCGGTGTTGTGGTCCAATCGGGCAATGACGCCGCCGTGGCCCTGGCAGAAGCGCTCTCGGGCACCGAGGAGGCGTTCTCGCAAACCCTCAACGACCGCGCGCGCGAGATCGGGCTGACCAACTCGACCTTCACCAATTCCACCGGCTGGCCCGAGCCCGAGCACCGCATGTCGGTGCGCGATCTGGCAATCCTCGGCCGGCACATCGTCGAGGAATTCCCCGAATTCTATCCGTATTTCATCGAGGAGAGCTTTACCTGGGACGACATCACCCAGCGCAACCGCAATCCGCTGCTCGGGCTCGACCTCGGCGTCGATGGCCTCAAGACAGGCCACACCGAGGAGGCGGGCTATGGCCTCGTCGCCTCTGCCGAGCGCGAGGGGCGGCGGGTCGTCTTGGTGGTCACCGGGCTGGAGAGCGCCGCCCAGCGCAAACAGGAGGCCGAACGGCTGATCAACTGGGCGTTTCGCGCTTTCGAGACCCGCACCCTCTACCGCGCTGGCGAGCCGCTGATCGAGGCGCCGGTCTGGATCGGCGCTGAGGCCACGCTGGCGCTGGCGCCCGAGCGCGATGTCGTGGTCACGCTACCCATCGGGCGCTCTGGCGCGCCAGCCCAACTGAGCGCGCGCTACACCAGCCCCGTGGTAGCGCCCATCGCAGCGGGCGCGCGCATCGGCTATCTCAGCCTCACGGTCGAGGACATGGCCGAGGTGCGCGTGCCCCTGGTCGCGACCGAGGCGATCGGGCAGGGCGGTTT
>JBCDHK010000076.1:0-12490 GCA_038750185.1 Pseudomonadota bacterium | reverse complement strand
TGCGATCTTGGCGCCGGCCTGTCGGATGTCGAGGGCAAGCGCATGGGGCGACGGCCCGGCTCCGGCCACGACCACGCGGTTGCCGGGCGGGGGCTGGCCTTTGCGGAGCGCAGCGGCGGTGGCAGACAGTTCGAGCACGCCCGGCAGCCTCCAGCCGGGAAAGGGCACGACCCGCTCGACCGCGCCGATGGCAGCGAGCACCACCCGTGCCTCCACCGCATCGGGCCCTGCGGGGCTCAGCAGATCGAGGCGAAAGCCCGTGGGCGTGCGCAGGACCGACCAGACCAGCGTGTTCGCCGATACGGCCTCCTCGCTGAGCGCATTCAGGGGCGGTGCAATCGCCGCTTTGTCGAGCAACAGGACATTGGCACCCGCGCGCGCGAGCACGAGGGCCGCCGCACGCCCTGCCGGCCCGGCGCCGATCACCGCCACCTCGACGCACCGCGAAGGCGGGCCGCCTGGTGTGGGAGCGCCGATCACCGCGCCAGCCCGGGCTGACGCAAGCCAATTGCCGCAATAGCAGGCAGTGATGTGCAATAATCGATCATCATCTCAGCAGCTTTTTCACTGGAGCAAAAAAAGAGTTCACATCGTTCGCATCGAGTATAAGCTCCCCCCACTCCAACGCAATTACCCAGCGTGTTTGCCGACACGACCAACCCCCAGACCGGAGGCGCCCGTCGATGCTGAAAACCCTGACCCTGGCCACGCTCGCCCTCGCCGCGCTCCTGGTGGCGCCAACCCCGAGCGAGGCGCGCTCGCTCGAAGAGATCCAGTCCTCGGGCGTGCTGCGCGTCGGCGTCAATCCGACCCTGCCCCCGCTCGCGCTCTACAACGAGCAAAACGAGATCGACGGCTTCGATGTCGAGTTCTCCGAGCAGATCGCCGAGATGCTGGGCGTCGATCTGGAGATCGTGCCCGTGGGCTCGCCCGATCGCATCCCCTTTGTCTCGACGGGCCGGATCGATTTCGTCATGGGCGCCATGACCCGCACGCCCGCGCGCGCGCAGATCATCGACTATACGTTGCCCGTCCACACCGAGGTCTTCGGCGTGCTGACCATCGGCGACACCCCCTACACCGACTGGCGTGAGCTAAATACCGCCGAGGTCACCATGGTGCAGGTGCGCGGCACCACACCGCTGGCCTTCATCGAGGAAAACCTGCCCGAGGCGGAGGTGCTGCTGCTCGACAACTACCCCGACGTGGTGCGCGCCCTCGCCCAAGGCCGCGCCACCGCCATGCTCGATGTGGTCGATTTCGTCGGCGAGCACATGAACAAGCACGACGTCGACTGGAAGGTGCTGGAGACCCCGGTGGATGTCTACTACTGCGGGCTTGGCGTGCAAAAGGGCAACTACTCGCTGCGCGACTGGCTGAACGTGGCGATCTTCGAGCTACACCGCGACGGGGTGGTCGACGAGATCTGGAAGAAATGGTTTGGCATCGACATGCTCTATCCGGTCGGCGTCACCCCGTATTTCTGAGCTAAGCTGAGAGGGCACCCCTCGCCCGGAGCCCCATATGGGCTATTCCATCAACTTCGATCAGGTCCTGCCCCATCTGCCCTATCTGCTGGGCGGGGCCTGGCTTAGCCTCCAGATCGCCTTTCTGGCTTTTGTGGGCGGCGCCTTCCTCGGCCTGCTCGGCGCCTTCGCCAAGACCTTCGGCAGCCGCCCCCTGCGCGGTGCGGTGCAGGCTTATGTGGTCTTCTTCACCAACACGCCGCAGCTTGTGCAGATCTATTTTCTCTACTTCGCCCTGCCCGATGCCGGCATCCTGCTCTCCAGCTACCAAGCGGTGCTGCTTGGCATGACGCTCAACGCCGGCGCCTATCTGACCGAGATCCAGCGCGCAGGCTTTCTCTCGGTGCGCCGCTCCGAGATGGAGGCGGCGGAGACGCTCGGCTTCTCGCGGCTCCAGCAGGTGCGCTATGTGGTGGTGCCCCATATCGCGCGCATGCTCTTTCCGCCGCTCTCCAACCACTACATCCTGATGACGCTCGGCACCTCCATGGCCGCGGTCTTCGGGGTGGAGGAGCTGACCGGGCGCGCCCTCAACGTCAACGCCGAGACCTTTCGCGCCATCGAAGTCTTCTCCATGACCGCGGGGGTCTACATCGTGGTCACGCTGGTGGCCAATCTGGTGCTGGGCCTGGCGGGGCGCTATCTGTTTCGCGCCAAGATGAGGCTGGTCTGATGTGGGAGCGCATCGTCGAGGAGGCGCCGCGTTTCTTCACCTATTTCAACATGGTGTTCTTGCTGGAGGCGGCGCTGACCACGCTGGTCTTGAGCGCGGTCGGCTGCATCGGCGGCTTTGGGCTCGGCTTTCTCATGGCGGTCGTCCGGCGCACCGAGGGCCTCGCCCTCCTGCCGCTGCGCGCCCTTGCCATCGCGCTGACCGAGGTCTTCCGCCGGGTGCCGTTTCTGGTGACGCTGTTCCTGTTCTTCTATGCCTTCCAGCTTTTGGGCCTGGGGCTCGACACCTTCTATGCCGCCCTCGGCGCGGTGGTGATCATCGCGGCAGCCTTCATCGCCGAGATCGTGCGCGCGGGCTTTGACAGCGTCCACCGCGCCCAGTGGGATGCGGCGGCGGCCATGAACTTCACCCTCGCCCAGACACTGCGCCACGTGGTGCTGCCCCAGGCCTGGCGGGTGATCCTGCCGCCGGCCTTCAGCTTTTTCATCCTCTTCATCAAGGACACGGCCCTGGCCAGCCAGATCGGCGTGATCGAGCTGACCTATGCCGGCAAGGTGATGAACAACAAAGGCTTTTCCGCAGCCCTCAGCTTTGGCTCCATCCTGGTGCTCTACTTTGCCCTCTCCTATCCGCTGAGCAGGCTCGGCCAGTCCCTGGAGGCCCGCCTTGGCGCACGTAGATCTCAGTGAAGTGCGCGCCTCCTATGGGCGCACGCGCGTGCTCGACGGGGTGAGCCTCCAGATCGAGCGCGGGCGCATCCTCAGCCTGATCGGCCCCTCAGGCTCGGGCAAGAGCACGGTGTTGCGCGTGCTCGCGGGCCTCTTGCGCCCGGAGGCAGGCCAGGTGGCGCTCAGCGGCCAGCCCATCGACTTTGCCGACAAACGCCAGCTTCGCGCGTTGCGTGCGCGCCTTGCCATCGTATTCCAGCAATACAACCTGTTTCAAAACATGACCGCCCTCGACAACGTCACCATCGCCCCCGTGAAGGTCCACGCCCGCCCCCGCGCCGAGGCCGAGGCGGAGGGGCGGGCACTCCTGGAGAAGGTCGGCCTCGGCGCCAAGCTCGGCGCCTACCCGGACGAGCTTTCGGGCGGCCAGCAACAGCGCGTGGCCATCGCCCGCGCCCTCGCCCTCAAGCCCGAAGTGCTGCTCCTCGACGAAGTCACCGCCTCGCTCGACCCGGAACTCGTGGCCGAGGTTCTCGACAGCATCCGCGCCTTGGCCGAAGAGGGCATGACCATGCTGATCGTCAGCCACGAGATGGGCTTTGTGCGCGAGATCGCCTCCGAGGTGGTCTTCATGGACGAGGGCCGCGTGGTCGAGGCAGGCCCGCCGGGCCGGGTGTTGGACGCCCCCCGCGAGGCGCGCACCCAGCGCTTTGTCTCCAAGATCCTGCGCTGATGGAGACGCCCCAGCCTGTGCCCCAGCCTGTGCCCCAGCCCGCCATCCGCCGCCGCCCCGGTGCTGCGTTGCTGGTGGGGGCGGTCGATGCCCACGTCCACGCCTGCCCGCATCTGAACGCCCGCTCGGTGGATGTGTTCGAGGCCGTGCGCGAGGCCTCCGAGGCCGGCATGGCCGCCATCGGGCTCATGGACAACTTCGCCAATAGCGCAGGGCTCGCAGCGCTGGCCAACCGCCATCTCGGCCACCTCGGCGTCCAGGTGTTCGGCGGGCTGATCATGGAGCCGCCTGCGGGCGGGCTCTCGGTCGAGGCGGTGGAGATCGCGCTTCAGTATGGCTACGGCGCGGGCGAGGGCGCGCGGTTCGTCTCGCTGCCCACCCATCACACCCGCCACACCGCGCGGCTGGAGGGGCGCTCGCCGGCCTACATCGAGGGCTGCTTGGCGATCCCGGAGAAGGGCGCGCTGCCCGAGCCACTGCCCCGCATCCTCGACCGCTTGGCCGAGGCCGATGTCGTCTTCAACACCGGCCATCTGAGCGCCCCAGAGGCCGTGCGCACCGTCGAGACCGCGCGTGCGGCGGGGATCGGGCGCATCCTGGTGCCGTGTTCGCACTACGACACGGCAACCGTGGCCGAGATCACCTCGCTCGGTGCCGTGGCCGAGTTTTCGTTTTTCTTCCTCAGCCACGCCACCGGCATCGGCCTCACCCATGTCGATGCCGCACGCCACCGTGTGCCGGCAGTGTCCGCAGCCGAGATGGCGGCACTGGTCGTCGCGGCAGGGCCCGCGCAAGCAATGCTCAACAGCGACTGCGGCGTCTTCGTACTGCCGCCCCCCGTCGAGGGACTGCGCGAATTCCTGCTGGTACTGCGCGAGACCGGCATCGCCGAGGCCGATCTGGTGAGCATGACCAGCACGGTGCCCAAACGCTTGTTTCGGCTGGCTGTGGAGGCCCCGATCTAGGGCAGGCGAGGACACTCGACTGATGCGGGGGCCTTCAGAGCCGTGCCCGCGCGTCGCCCTAGATCTCTGCCACCCCGCCGTGGGAGCGGAGATCGAGGCCCGGTCCGTTCCGCGCTCACCGCCCCGTCTTGGTTTGCGCAATCCATGCTGCCAATACCGGGTCGAGCCCTGTGGAGGCTTTGGCACGCGGGCGCGCGAAGCTGCCAAGGCACGCGCCCCTGGGTGCCAGCCGCACCAGTGCCTCGGCCTGGACCACCGCCGCACTCACAGGATCGAGCGCCACGGCGGGCAGCATGTGGCCGATCTCGCCCGCCAGCCCCGCCAAAGGCGCGCCGCCCAGGATCACCGCATCGGCGCCCGCCCGAGCTGCCTGATCGGCCAAAGCCACAAGCGCCTCGCGCTGGCGCTCAGCCGCACCGACCACGTCCTCGGGGTGGGTCTCTGGACAAAACACCCCGGCAAAGCGGCGCTCCAATCCAGCCAGCGCCACCGCCTGGGAATACCAAGCGCGCATGTCCGGCGTGAAGGTGACAATGGCAAAGCGCGCACCCAGCATGCACGCGCTCAGCATCGACGCCTCGGCCATACCCGTCACCGGCAGATCGAACAACTCGCGCGCCGCCAACAAACCAGGGTCGCCAAACGCCCCAATCACCGCCGCATCCACCGAGGGCGCGTGGGCGGCCAGCATCTCCAAGACGACATGGGCCGCAATCGCCGCTTCGGAGCGCGAGGCGATATAGGGCACGCCGCGGGGGGCGGTGAGGGTGATGATCTCGGTGTCGGGGTGGGCCGCAGTACGCGCCACCCGCTCCAGCCGGTCGGTCATGGCTTGGGTGGTGTTGGGGTTGATCAGGAGCAGCTTCACGGGCTGGCCCCCGGCGGGGCAACGGGTGTCCACTCCGGTAAACCCGCAGCGCGGCGCCAGACCTCGGCAATGGCGCGCCGGGTGGCAAACCAAACCCCGCCGCGGGACTGCATGTGGGCAAGAAGCGCCTCCAGCCCGGCGATGCGTCCGGGGCGCCCGATCAGGCGCAGATGCAGCCCGATCGAGAGCATGCGCGCCTCGGTGGCGCCCTCATGCCAGAGCCGCTCGAAAGCGCCGATGCAATAGCGGGTGAAGTCCTCGGCCTGGACAAAGCCGCCGCCCGGGCCAAAGCGCATGTCGTTGGTGTCGAACGCATAAGGTAGCACCACGTGGGGGCGGCCCTTGATCTGTTCGATGCGGGGGAGGTCGTCGTCGTAGGCGTCTGAATCGTAGAGAAAGCCGCCGTGCTCGACCAAAAGGCGCCGGGTCGCGGGTGTCGAGGCTGAGCGGGTGTGCCAGCCGACCGGCGCCTCCCCTGTTGTGGCGGCGAGGGCGGCGTGGGTGCGGGCGATGGCGGCGCGCTCCTCGACTTCGTCCATGCCGGCATGGGAGGCCCAGCGCCAGCCGTGGCAACTGGCCTCAAAACCGCGCGCGGTCATGTCGGCCATCAACCAGGGCAGGCGCTCAGCAGCGCGCCCGCAGGTGGAAAAGGTCGCCGGCACGCCGTGGGCTGTCAGTACCTCGGCGATGCGGCGATAGCCCGCCCGCGTGCCATAGGCGAAGTGGCTGGCCATGCAAGGATCGGGCGCGCCCTCGACGCGTTGGGCCGCCTCGGGTAGCGCCTCGTTCACCGCATCGCCCTCGGCCACGGAAAGCTCGGCGCCCTCCTCGACATTGACCACCAGCGAGACCGCCAGCCGCGCCCCCCCAGGCCAGGGCGGGGGCGGGCGCGCGTCCCAAAGCCCGCGCAGATCGCGGCTGTTGTCCTGGTCGCTCACGCAATCATCCGGGTAAGCCTGGTCGTGTGCGCGCCGAGAAGCGGCGCTGGCAGCGCCAGCACGATAAGCCCGGTCGAGATCGCCGCGCGCGAGGGATCGGGCTGTTGCTCCGGATAGTGCAGCATCTTGATCGGCAGCGTCTTGTTGTGGGTATGGGTCAGGAAGGTCGGAGTTGAATAGTTGTCCATGCAGGACAGGAATGCAAACCGCGTCGCCGTGAGAGAAGCAGGCGCCAGATTGGGCGCCACCGCCACGGTGATCAGGAGCAAAATGGCTGAGAGGGTGGTTGAGTAGGGGCGCGTTGAGTTGCCGCCCGATTTATAATCAATATCCATTGAGGACGATATGAAAATATGCAACTTCGTTCACTCTGAAGAAGGATGCCCGCCAGAGCGGCACCAGCACTGCCGCCCCCGGCCAAAGCCCGCACGGCAACTACGCAGCGCTCCCACATGGCATGAAAATTGACTGCCAAACCCCACGACACGACGGCACGTCACGGAGACCGCCCAGATGGCCCAGAAAGACGACCGCACCCTGATCGGGATGCTCACACCGTCCTCGAACACGGTGCTCGAACCGGTGACGGCCAGGATCCTCAGTGGCGTGCCGGGGGTGAGCGCGCATTTCGGCCGCTTTCGCGTCACCGAAATCTCACTCTCCGAGGATGCGCTCGGCCAGTTCGAGATGGAGCCCATGCTGGCCGCTGCCGAACTGCTGGCCGATGCCCGGGTCGGCTCGATCTGCTGGAACGGCACGTCGGCGGGTTGGCTGGGTTTTGAGCGCGACCGCGCGCTTTGTGCCGCCATTGAGGAACGCACCGGCGTGCCAGCGTGTTCGTCCGTCCTGGCCTTGAACGAAATCTTCGCCGCGACCGGGGTCAAGCGTTTTGGCCTTGTCACGCCCTATGTCGATGACGTGCAGTCCAAGATCGTCGCCAATTACGCGGCCAGCGGCTTGGAGTGCGTGGCCGAGCGCCATTTGCAGACCTCGGAGAACTTCGCCTTCTCGCAGTTCACCGCCGAAGAGATCGCCGGGCTTTGCCGCGAGGTCGCCAAGGCCAAGCCGGACGCCATCGCCGTGTTCTGCACCAACATGCGCGGCGCCGAAGTCGCAGCGGCCATCGAGGCCGAGACCGGCATTCCCGTCTACGACACCGTCGCCACGGCTGTCTGGGCGGCGCTGCGCCAGACCGGGCTCAGCCCGAGTGCTGTCACCGGGTGGGGGCGGTTGTTTGCCGAGGTTGCCTGAGCCGTACCTCTGATGGACCGGCGCCAGAGCGATGCCCGAACGGACTGAAGCAGTCTGCGAGGTAGGGCATCGCGGCAAAACAAAATCCCAGAGCAGGCCACTTGATCCCTATTGGTCGTAACAGGTCCCAGGGCGTCTGCCATGGCATGACACTTGCACCTCCTGTCACAGCCGCCGTCATGATCGCCTGCAGACGGAGACGCCATGCCCGCCCGCCTTGCCGATCTGCTGTTTTGCCTGCTGGGCCTTGGTGTGGCCCTGGTTGCAGCGCTCTCGCTGTTTGGCGGTGCGCGAGGGGCGGGCATCGGCGCGCTGGCCGACATGACCTCGCCCGCCTTCTTTCCGGCCCTTGGCGCCATTGCGCTCACCCTGGCCTCGTTGGCCATTGCTGCGCGGGCCTGTCTTGGCCCGGCGGCAGAGGCCTTGGCGCGCCCTGGCCTGCGCCCGCTGGTGCTGCTGGTGGCCCTCGTTGCCATGGCCCTGCTGATCGGGCGCCTCGGCTTTCTGGAGACGCTGGTTCTCAGCCTCCTGGCACTGCCGCCGCTCTTTGGCCTGCGCGATCTGCGGCTGATCTTGCCGACGGCTGTGGCGGTGCCCTTGCTGGTCCATCTCCTGTTCGAGCGCGTGCTGCTGGTGCGCTTTCCCGACGGCGTCGTGTTCTGATGCCGGTTGAAGCCCTCGCCCATGGCCTTGCCGTTCTGGCCGATCCGCTGGCGCTCGCGGCGGCTTTTGGCGGACTGGCCGCGGGCATCGTGGTCGGCGCGCTGCCTGGGCTGACGGCGACGATGGCCGTGGCCGTGCTTGCTCCCTTCACCTTTTTCATGGAAGCCACCATCGGCATTCCGTTTTTGCTCGGGATCTACAAGGGCGCGATCTATGGCGGCTCGATCCCGGCCATCACCATCAATACGCCGGGCACCGCTGCCGCTGCCGCCACCGCTCTCGACGGCGCCGCACTCGCCCGCCAGGGTCTGGGGCGCAAAGCGCTGGAGATGAGCCTGGTGGCCTCGGTCGCAGCCGATTTCCTGGCGACGCTGGTCTTGATCTTCGTCGCAGCCCCCCTGGCCGCCGTTGCCATTGGCTTTGGCTCGCCCGATTTCGCCATGCTATATCTGTTTGCGCTGGTGATGATCGCAGGCGTCTCTGGCTCTTCTGCGGCCAAGGGCGCCTTTGCGGTCGCGCTTGGCGTGGTGCTGGCCTGTGTCGGGCTCGATCCGATGTCGGGGGCCTCGCGCCTGACTTTCGGGGTGATCGACCTCTGGGGGGGCATCTCGCTGGTGCCGCTTTTGATCGGCTTGTTCGCGCTCTCCGAGATCCTGATCCAGGTCGAGCGCCTGGGACGTGCGCGTCTGGAGCGGGTCCAGGTCGAGATGTCGACCGAGGGCCTCACCCGCGCCGAGGCGCGTGCCGCAGCGCCTACCATCCTGCGCTCGACGGGCATCGGCGCCTTTCTCGGCGCGCTGCCGGGCCTGGGTGCTGAGATCGCCTGTTGGCTGGCCTACGGCTTGGCCAAACGGCGCAGCAAAGCGCCCGAGCGCTATGGCAAGGGCTCGCTGGAGGGGGTCGCGGCGGCGGAGGCCGGCAACAACGCCGTCTGCCCCGCAGCCCTCATTCCGATGATGGTGTTCGGCATTCCGGGCGATACCATCACGGCGGTCCTGCTCGGTGCCTTCATGGCGCAGGGGCTCTTGCCGGGGCCGCTCCTCTTTGCCCAGCACGGGCCGGTGCTCTATGGGTTTTTCGCCATTTTGCTGGCGACCAACGTGATGCTCTTGGTCTTTGGCCTCGGCGCCATCCGCTATCTGCGCCACATCACCGCGATCCCGCCCGGCGTGCTCTACCCTGCCATCGTGGCGCTTTGTTTTGCGGGCACCTTTGCGGTCAACAACGCCGTTTTCGACTGGTGGATCATGCTGGGCGGCGCAGTGCTCGGCTATGGCATGCGCAAGGCTGAGGTGCCGATCCCGCCGCTCGTCATCGCCATGCTGCTTACCCCGGGGCTGGAGGCGTCGCTGCGCCAGTCGCTCACGCTCTCCGATGGCAGCCTGACGATCTTCCTTGCCGAGCCCATCGCCGCCACGCTGCTCGCCGTCGTCCTTGCGGTCGTCGGTTGGCTGGCCTGGCGCAGCCTTTCGACCCCCAACCCAACCGATAGGGAGCCCGCACCATGACCAACCGAACCATCACCGCCCTCACCCTGGGTGCTGCGCTGATTGCCGGCACCGCCCTGGCGGACGCGTTTCCCGACAAGCCCATCACCTTCGTGACACCCTATCCGCCGGGCGGCTCGCATTCGCTGCACGCCGGCATCATCACCACCGTGGCCGAGCCCTACTTCGGCCAACCCATGATCTCGGTGATCCGCGCAGGCGGCGGCGGCGCAGTGGGCGCGACCGAGGTCGCCCGCTCTGGCGCCGATGGCTACACCGTCCTCTTCGGCGATCCGACCATCAATTCGCTGCGCCCCCAAGTCGAGGAACTGCCCTACGCGACCACCGATTTCATCCCCGTGGCGCGCATCAATTATTCGCCCGCCGTCTTCGTGGCCCGTGCCGATGCGCCCTTTGACGATCTCGCCTCCATGGTGGCCTATGCCAAGGAGAACCCAGGCGATCTGGTCTACTCCAGCGATAACGTCAACGGCTTTACCTACACGGTGTTCGAGCTGCTCAAGATGGACACCGAGACCGAGATGAAGGGCATCGTCTATGGCGGCGGCGGCCCGGCCGTCCAAAAACTGCTGGGCGGTGAGACCATGGCCTATGCGGGCGCGCCCTCGGTGGTGGGCGAGCACATCGAGGCGGGCACGCTGAAGGGCATCTGCACCACCGATTTCGAGCGCTGGGACAGCCTGCCCGACGTGCCGACTTGCGGCGAGCTTGGCCAGGAGATCATCTTCCACTTCTGGCGCGGTGTCCTGGTGCCTGCGGGCACGCCCGACGACGTGGTCGCCACCCTCTCGGCGGGCTTTGAGGAACTGGTCAAGGACGAGGGGTTTCTGCGCCTCATCGGGCGGATCAACAGCCGGGTGGATTTCCTGGGCGCCGAGGAATTCGGCGCGCTCATGGACGAGGAGCAGGCGACGCTCAAGGCCGTCTACGACAATCTGAACTGACCCCGCCATGGAGCGCTTGACGCTCACCGAGGCCCTGATGCTCGACCCCCCTCCCGGCACGCCGCCGGGGGGGGCGCGTCGATATCGAGATTGCCGAGGGCGCCATTGCCGAGATCCGCCCCGCCGGGCAGAGCGGCCCGCGCGGACGGGTTGTCCCGGCTGCCGGGCGGCTGGTGACGCCCGGTCTCATCAACGGCCACCACCACAGCCACGAGCACTACCACAAAGGCCGCTACGACCGGCTGCCGCTAGAGCTCTGGATGAACTACGTCCGCCCCCTCACGCCCATGGCGCTGAGCGCACGCCAAGTCTATCTGCGCACCCTGGTCGGCGCCATCCAGGCGCTGCGCTCGGGCACCACCACCATCGTCGATGATCTGAACGTCAGCCCCGTGCTGATCCCAGAGCACGTCGAGGCGGCGCTCCAAGCCTATGAGGATATCGGCATCCGTGCCTTCGTAGGCCCCACGCTGTTTGACAAGCCGTTCTTTCGCGCGTTGCCCTTCGTCGAGGAGGAGTTTGCGCCCGAACTGCTGGCCCGCCTCACCAGCGTGCAGGCCACACCCCCCGAGGAGGTGCTGGCCTTTGTGCGCCAGGAGGCTGCCGAGCGCCACCCACGCAGCCGGCGTGTCGGCATCCTCGCAGCCCCCAGCGCACCCCAGCGCTGCACGGACGCCTTCCTGGTCGAGGTCCGCGCCCTGGCGGACGAGATGGCACTGCCCGTCATCATCCACGTCCAGGAGACCCGCCTGCAAGCGGTGACGGCCAAGCGTTTTTACGGGCGCTCGATGTTTGCCCATCTGGACGGGCTGGGGTTTCTGAAGCCCGCCACCTCGCTGATCCACGCCGTCTGGGTGACGCCCGACGACATTGCGCTGATCGCGGCCTCTGGTGCTTCGGTGCAGCACAATCCCAACAGCAACCTCAAGCTCGGCTCAGGCCTCATGCCCATGCGCGCCATGCTGGAGGCGGGCGTCAATGTGAGCCTCGGCACCGATGGCTGCGGCTCCATCGACACGCTCGATATGCTGCGCGCGGTCGCCTCGACGGCGCTGGTCCAAAAGCTGCGCGGCGACGACCCCGAGCAGTGGATCGATGCGCGCGAGGCTTTTGCGGCGGCTACCACCGGGGGCGCGCGCGCCCTTGGCCAGGCGGACAGGCTCGGGCGGATCGCTGTCGGCCACCGGGCCGATCTGGCGCTCTGGCGCCTCGACAGCATCCCCTTCGTGCCGCTCAACGATCCGCTGCGCCAATTGGTCTACGGCGAGACCGGCGCCTCGCTCGACACCCTCATCATCGAGGGCGAGAGCGTGATGGAAGGAGGCCATCTCACCCGCATCGACGAGGGCGCCATCCTGGCCGAGATCACCGCCGCCCATGTCGAGATCGAGCCGGCCCTCGCTGCCGCCGAGGCCGAGGTCGAGACCATGATGCCCGCCTACCGGCGCATCGTCGCGCGGTGTTGCCAGGAAGAGATCGACCCCGCGATCCTGCCCACACGCCTGCCGTGATGGCGCGGCTTCGGGCAAGGCCCGCTCAGTTTATGGGCAGGCAGTGCCTCCAAGGCGCCCTCACGCCGCCGTTGGGTTACTGGTACGGCGTTTGCAACGCGTGCCCCGCGTGCCTCGACACTGCAACCAGACTGGGAAGGGACAGACCATGTCAAACCATCGTTTCACCCGACGCCGCCTGCTCGCCACCTCCGCTGCTGCGGGTCTGGCCTTGCCGTTCATCGCCCGCCCCGCCGCGGCGG
>JBCDHK010000075.1:0-12517 GCA_038750185.1 Pseudomonadota bacterium | reverse complement strand
CCCGGCATGTCGCGGTGGTTGATCGGCTCGATGACAAAGCCTTGCTCGGGCGCTGCCGCCGCCGCCTTCTTGAGATTGGCGATATAGGTGGCGCGCGCCTCGGGCCCGCCCGCATTGCCGGCCATGATGTGGATGTTTTTCGGGCGGATCACCGCGGCATAGGCCAGCGCCTGCTCCAGATCCGCCGCAAAACGCGCCTCCTGGCCGGGCACGGCAGCCATGCCACGCTCACCCCCGGCAAAGTCACCCGCCGTGGTATTGTAGAGCGCCTGTTCGAGCCCGTGTTCGTCGAGGCGCGCGCGGATTGCCGCGGGCGCCTCCTCATAGGGAAACAGATACTCGACCCCGCGAAAGCCCGCGGCGGCGGCGCGCGCGAAGCGGTCGAGAAAGCCCACTTCGGTGAACATCATCGACAGATTGGCGGCAAAGCGTGGCATGGCGGCTCAGCCCGGATACTCGACGATGTCCTGGCGCTGCTCGCCAAGCCCGGTGATGCCGAGTGTCACCACATCGCCCGGCACCAGCCAGCCCGGAGGCGACATGCCCATGGCCACGCCCTCGGGCGTGCCGGTGGCGATCAAGTCGCCCGGCATCAACACCATAAAGCGCGACATGTAGGAGATGATCTCGGCGGCCGAAAAGATCATATCGGCGGTATTGGAGTGCTGGCGCATCTCGCCGTTGACCTTCAGCCAGCAATCGAGCGCCTGCGGATCGGCAATCTCATCGGCGCTGACCAGATAGGGCCCGCTCGGCCCGAAGCTCGGCGCCGACTTGCCCTTGACCCACTGGCCAAGGCGATCCTTTTGAAACGTGCGCTCGGAGACGTCGTTGATCAGGCAATAGCCCGAAAGACACGACAACGCCTCGGCCTCGCTGACATGCTCAGTGCGCGTGCCGATCACCAGCCCCAGTTCGACTTCGTAGTCGAGTTGGGTCGAGTGCTTGGGCCGGATCACCGGATCGTTTGGCCCCGAAAGCGCGCTGGCGGCCTTGTTGAACAGGATCGGCTCGCTCGGGGGTTCGGCCCCGCTCTCGGCGGCGTGCTTGACGTAGTTTAGCCCCACGCAGTGGAAGGTGGGCGTCGAGGCCACACAGGCACCGATCCGGGGCGCGCCCTCGACCAGCGGCAGGCCCTCGGGATCGAGCGCGCGCAGCGTGTCCATCGCCGCAAGGGAGACCGTCTCGCCAGCGAAATCGCCGACATGGGCCGAGAGATCGCGGATCTGGCCTTGTGCATCGAGCATGCCGGGCTTTTCGGCGCCCTTGGGGCCGTATCTGAGCAGTTTCACCGGTAGTTTCCCCTCTTAATGGTTGTCGCGCGGCAGCACTTCTGCAACGCGGCGGTAGCGGGTGGCAAACTCCAGGCAGCCGCCCTCGCCGAGCTGGCCGACGTGGGTGCGGTAGAGTTCTTGCCAGGGCGTTTGGTTTTCGAGCGCAGGCGGGCTCCAAGCGGCGCGGCGGGCCTGCCATTCGGCCTCCTCCACCAGCGCATCGAGGCGGCGGTTGGGAATGTCGAGGCGCACCCGGTCGCCGGTCTCCAAGAGCGCCAAGCCCCCGCCCACAGCCGCCTCGGGCGAGGCGTTGAGGATCGACGGGCTCTCCGAGGTGCCCGATTGGCGCCCATCGCCCACGGTGGGCAGATGGGGAATGCCGGCCTGGACCAGCGCATCGGGGGGCTGCATGTTGACCACCTCCGCCGAGCCCGGATAGCCCACCGGCCCGACGCCACGGATGAACAGCATGGTGCGCTCGTCGATGGCCAGGGCCTGGTCGTTGATGCGCTCGTGGTAGTCCTCGGGGCCCTCAAAGACCACCGCGCGGGCCTCGAAGACGCCCTCGTTGCCGAGAAAGCGGGTGCGGAAGTCGTCCGAGATCACGCTGGTTTTCATCAGCGCGCTGTCGAAGAGATTGCCCGAGAGCACGAGAAACCCCGCCTCGCGGCGAAGCGGCTTGCTGGGGCTGCGGATCACCTCGGGATCGAGGCTGCGGCAGGTGCTCACATTCTCGGCCACGCTCTTGCCGGTGACGGTGAGCGCGGAGCCATCGAGCAGCCCCTCGGCCAGCATCTCGCCCATGACGGCAGGCAGGCCGCCGGCACGCTCATACGCCTCGCCGAGGAAGCGCCCCGCGGGTTGCATGTCGAGGAGGAGCGGCAGCGCATAGCCGTGATGCTCCCAGTCGCGGATGTCGAGATCAATCCCGGCATGGCGCGCGATGGCTTGGAGATGGGGCGGCGCGTTGGTCGAGCCACCGATGCAGGTGTTGACGCGGATGGCGTTCTCAAAGGCGGTGCGGGTCAGGATCGCCGAGGGGCGCAGGTCCTCCTTGGCAAGTTGGACCGCCCGCTTGCCGGTCTCATAGGCCATGGCCATGCGCGCGCGATAGGGCGCTGGGATCGCCGCACAGCCCGGCAGCGACATGCCAAGCGCCTCAGCCAGCGCGTTCATGGTCGAGGCCGTGCCCATGGTATTGCAATGGCCGAGCGAGGGCGCCGAGGAGCACACCCGGCTCATGAACTCCTCATAGTCGATCTCACCGGCTGCGAGCAGGCGCCTGCTCTCCCAAACCACCGTGCCAGAGCCCACCAGCTTACCCCGCCACCAGCCATCTAGCATGGGCCCGCCCGAGAGCACGATGGAGGGCAGATCGACGGTGGCCGCTGCCATCAGAAGGGCAGGGGTGGTCTTGTCGCAACCCGCCGTCAGCACCACGGCGTCGATGGGATAGCCGTGGAGTACCTCGACCAGCCCGATGTAGGCGAGGTTGCGGTCGAGGGCCGCAGTCGGGCGCTTGCCGGTCTCTTGGAGGGGGTGGACGGGAAACTCGATCGGCACCCCGCCAGCGTCGCGAATACCCGCTCTCAGGCGGTCGGCCAGGAAGACATGGATCTTGTTGCAGGGCACCAGGTCCGAGCCCGTCTGAGCGATGCCGATCATCGGGCGCCCCGATTGCAGCTCCTCGCGGGTGTAGCCTTGGTTTTGGTAGCGCTCGGTGTAAAGCGCGGTCATGCCGGGGTTGTTGGGGTTGTCGAACCACTCCTGGCTGCGCCACGCGCGATTGGCGCGGGTGTCTTTCATGACGTCCTCCGCTGGGCGGTTGCACACTGGCTGGCTTGTGTTCTAAATCGATTTAGAAGGCCGACAGGGGCCCGGTCAAGCGCCGTTGGGAGGATATGATGAACAAGATCGATGTCGAGGGGCGGCGCGCGGTCGTCACCGGGGGCGCGCAGGGCATTGGCCGCGCTGTGGCTGAGCGCTTGATCGCGGGCGGGGCCACGGTCACGCTTTGGGACCGCGACCGCACGCTTGGCCAGGAGACGGCCAAGGCCATCGGGGCTGCCATGATCGAGGTCGATCTGACCGATTGGGAGGGCGTGCGCTCGGCCACGGCGCGCGCGGCGGCCGAAATGGGCGGCATCGACATACTGGTCAATAATGCCGGCATCGCGGGCGAGAATGCCACCGTGGCCGACTATCCCATCGAGGAGTGGCGCCGCGTGATGGCGCTCGATCTCGATGCGGTGTTTTATTGCTGCAAAGCGGTGGTGCCGGGGATGGTCGAGGGCGGCTACGGGCGCATCGTCAATGTGGCTTCGGTGGCCGGCAAGGAAGGCAATCCCAATGCGTCTGCATATTCTTCAGCCAAAGCGGGCGTGATCGCGCTGACCAAGTCGCTCGGCAAGGAACTCGCGGCTGAGGACATCGCGGTCAACTGCGTCACACCCGCTGCAGCGCGCACGGCGATCTTCGATCAGATGAGCGAGGAGCACATCGCCTACATGCTGTCGAAAATCCCGCGCGCGCGGTTTGTCGAGGTGGGCGAGATCGCGGCCATGGTGGCTTGGCTTTGTTCGGCGGACAACAGCTTTACCACCGGAGGCGTATTCGACCTCTCGGGCGGGCGCGCGACCTATTAGACTTGGATGTGGCGCCCGGTCTTGGCGCTCTCGTAGATTGCCTCTTCGACGATCTGGTTGCGAATGTATGTGGTCGCATCCATCTCGGAGGGCTGTCCCGCCAACCAGCACGACAGGATGTGGCGATTGCACTCGTAGACGCAGTCGCCGCCGAACAGATGGTCGTGCCAGTCGAAGCGGTGCTGGGTCTCCTCGTTCGAACCGAAATCGCGCAGCCAGAGCCGGCCCTCGCCGTCGAGGCGCAGTGTGGCCGTACTCCCCTCGATCATCATCTCGCCCAGCGTGCGGCGGCGGTTACTGGCGGCGTGATCGGCTAGGCGGTTGCCGTCGAACACTCCGCGCGTGCCGCCTTCAAACTCGAACAAGATCATCCCCGCATCTTCGCCGGCTATGGCGGGGTTGAGGCGGGTAAGGCGGGCAAAGACTCCGCTCACTTCGCCCGCGAGATAGCGAAACGTGTCGATCCAGTGCACGGCGGTCTCGTGGACGAGAAAGCGGGGCATCCGTTGAAAATACGGCTGGCGGGCGAGATAGGCGTCCGGGCCGCGCCCGTCGCCGGGACGTAGGCGAAAGCTGATCTGGTAGAGCGTGCCGAGGCGCCCGGCCTCGATCAGCGCGCGCGCTTCGCGGTTCCAGGGCTGGAAGCGGATGTTCTCGTGGACGGCGAGACGTGTACCGTGGTGCTCAGCGAGGGCGATGGCCTCGCGTGCGCCCTCCAAGCCGTCGCAGAACGGTTTTTGGCAGATGATTGCCTTTGCATGGGGGGCGACGGCGCGGATCAGATCGAGATGGGCTGCGGGCGGGGCCGTGATGTCGATCAGATCGGGGCCGGCCTCCAACAGCGCTGCCACGCTCTCGAAGGCTGTACAGCCGTATTCGGTGGCGACTGCCTCGGCGCGGGCTGGATCGCGATCAAAGGCGCCGATCAACGCAGCCTCTGGCATGCGCGACCAAGCGTCATAATGGAAACACCCAAAGTAGCCCGCCCCGATCACGCCGACGCGCACTGGCGCGGTGAGATCAGACATCGAGGCCCTCTAGCGCCGCCTCCACCGCTTTGAACACCGCCGCCGTGCCCGCCGTCCCGCCCAACTCGCACGTGACGAGCGCGCCAGGGGCAAAGGCGTGTTCGACAGCACTGCGCAACAGCGCCGAGGCCCGGCGCGGCTCGGCAGCGGCATGGGTCTCGCCGAGCCAGTCGAGCATCATGGCCGCCGAGAGGATCATCGCGGTCGGGTTGGCCAGTCCTTGGCCTGCGATATCGGGCGCCGATCCGTGGCCGGGTTGGAATACGGCGGGTTCGTCGCCGATGTCGGCCGAGGGCGCATAGCCCATACCCCCCATCAGCGCCGCGCCCAGATCGGACAGGATATCGCCGAACATGTTCTCAGTAACGGCGACATCGATGGTCCAGGGCTTTTGGACCATGGTCATTGCGAAAGCATCCACATAGGCGAAATCGGCATCGGCCTGCCCCTCGTGCAGGGCGGCGCGCTCGGAGAATACCTCGCGCCAGAAAGCAAACGCCTGAAAGACGTTGGCCTTATCGACCGAGGTCACTTTGCGCCCTTGCCCGCGTGCCTCGGCCAGCCGAAAGGCAAAATCGAACAGCTTGGTACAGGTCGCGCGGGTGATCACCAGCGTCTCGCGCGCCTCGGTGTCGCCGTCGCGGGTGCCGGGGGCTTGGGGGGCGAACAGCCCTTCGGTCGATTCGCGCAGGATGACGTAGTCGACGGCATGGGCTTCGGGCGCGGCCAGCACCGGGCGCACGCCGGGCACGGGTTTGACCGGGCGCACACCGGCATAGAGCCCCAGCTCCATGCGCAGATCGATCTGCGGGGTAATCTCGCGCCCGTCCGGGTAGCGTACGCTCGGCAGTCCCATGGCGCCGAGCAGGATGGCATCGGCCTGGCGCGCTGTGGTCAGCGCCTCGCCCGGCAGGGCCGTGCCGTGGTCGCGGTAGTGGGCCGCGCCCGCCGCACAAGCGCTCCAGCGAAAGCCGAGGCCGCCGACACGCGCTGCCGCGCGCTCGATCAAGGCCAGTGTCGGCTCGGTGATCTCGGTGCCGATGCCGTCGCCCGCAAAGACGGCGACATGAAAGTCGGATCGGTTGGTCATAGGCACTCCAACAAGGTGGCGAGGGGGCCGAGGTCGCAGTCCCAATGGGGCAGGGCGCGGCCTGGGACGGGGCTCTTGAAGCGGGCGAGGCGCGTGCCGAGCAGACAGCCCAGGATCGCCTCGTCGAGGGCAGGCCCGGCGAAGGCCAGGTTGGAGATATTGGCCAGACGCCCGGCGTGCGGCGTATCGAGGTGGGGACGGCCCATCTCGTTGGCCTGAAACGCCAGCTCGACGTGGGCGAGATGGGTGGGATCGGCGTCCTCCAGGACGATCTCCAGCCGCCCGTCCGGGTAGAGGCGGAGCACGCGGTTGGAGACAATGGAGGTGACGAACAGGCTGCCGTCCACGGTTTCGGCCAACCCGTCTGGGAAGGTGCCAGGGCCAAAGCGGGTCAGGGGGCGGCGGTTGCTCAGGCCCTCGCCCACATCGAAGGCGGTGAGGCGGCGGGCGAAGGTCTCGTTGACCCAGAGCGTGGTCTCGTCTTCTGAGAGCAGGCATTCGTTGGCATAGCCGAGACCGCCCGCCACCACGCGGGCCTCGCGCGCGCCCGGCTCGGCCAGGGCGATAAAGCCGGAGGCGGCATCGGGGCGATAATCGAGCGCGCGTGGCACCCGGGTGGTCGAGACCGTGATCCAGAGCCGGCCCTGGCTGTCTTTGGCGACGAAATTGGCCGGGGGCATGGGCGCGCCTTCGACCCGGTCGACCACGACCTCGCAGCGTCCATCGGCGTGGAGGCGGTAGATGCCGCCCCGCGTCTCGCCCAGATGGGCGAGGAGCAGGCTGCCGCCGTCCTCCAAAGCGATGCCGTTGGCGCGCACTGGCAGATCGACGCCCTCGCCCGGTTGGGTGGCGAGCAGGCGATGGCTATGGGCGCCGACAATGGCCGTCACGCCCCCGGGCGGCGTCCAGTCCGGCACCAGCACCAGCCCCGAGCGATGGGCGAGGGCGCATTCCGGGCGATTGAGCCCGTCGCCGATGTAATCGAGCGCGATGGTCACATCTGCCGCCTTGTCACATGCTTCTAAATCGATTTAGACCAAGTCTGACGAGCGCGGAAGAGCCAACTTGAGAGTGACTTCCAACCTACCTGCACAGGTTGGCGGGGAAGCAAATCGCGGCTGATCCTCAGGCGGCGCAGAGGGAGGCGGAGATGTATGTCGTCACAGTGGTGTTTGAGACCGAAACGGCTGAAGAGGCCGCCTTTCTGATCCGCGTCAAACAGCAAGCCCGCGACAGCATCGAGCGCGAGGCGGGGTGTCTGCGCTTTGATGTCGCAACCGATCCCAAGCGGGTCGGGCGGGTGTTGCTCTATGAGATCTACACCAGCCGTGAGGCCTTCGATCTCCACCTCGCCAGCCCGCACTACCGCCAGTTCGATGCCGATGTGGCGCCGATGGTGCGCTCTAGGCGGGTCCAGACGTGGTTGTTGGCGTGAGGGCCAATTGCCGCTCGCGGTGCCAGAGGTAGAGCCCGCTGGCCAGCACCACCGCCCCCCCTGAGAGCACCCAGGCATCCGGCGGCTCGGCAAAGACCAGCCAGCTTGAGCCGACCATGAACAGCATCTGCACATAGATAAAGGGCGCCAGGGTCGATGCTGGGGCAAAGCGGTGGGCCACGGTCAGCAGTTGATGGCCCGACCAGCCGACCACACCGATCAGGGCAAGCGCCGTCCAATCGAGCGCGGCCACGGGCCAGACCCATTCGCCAAGAAACGGCGCGACGGCGAGGGTGGCCAGTAGGGCTGCATAGAATTGCTGGGTGGCCGTCGAATCGACCCCGGCCAGCCGCCGCGTCAGGATGATGTAGAAGGCCGCCGAGATCGCCATGCCAAGCGAGAGCAGGATCGCCCAATGGGCCTCGGCACTCCAAGGCCGCGCGGCGATCGCAACGCCTGCAAACCCGACCGCGATCGCCGCCCAGCGCCGCGGGCCGACGCGCTCGCCAAGAAGCACCACCGAGAGCATGCAAATCCAAAGCGGCGTGGTGAAGACGATCGTCGCCGTCAGCGTCAGCGGCAGATACTGCACGGCAAAGAAGTTGAACACCGTCGAGGCCAGTAGAAACCCAGCGCGGGCCGCCTCCAGCCCAGGGCGGCGCGTGTGCACGAGCGATCTCCCCAGCGCGGGCAGAAACAGCGCCACCACCAACAGCGTGTGCACACCGTAGCGCACAAACCCCACCTGCATGGTCGGTATGCCAGAGAGCACCAGCCACTTGGCGCAGGTGTCGATGGCGGTGAAGTTGAGATAGGCCAACACCATGAGCGCAATCCCGCGCAGCACGTCGTCGCGGCGGGCGTGGGGTGCGCTCATGGGAGGCTCGTGGGAGCGGCGCTCATGGGGGAAAGCGCACGTGCAGATCGGCGACTTGGGCGGGGGTGAGATAGCGCGTCTTCTCGCCGCGCAGCATCAGGAAGAGCTTGGCGGTCTCCTCCAGCTCCTCCGCCGCCTGCACCGCCGCTTCGAGCGATTTTCCCGCAACGACGGGGCCGTGATTGGCCAGCAGCAGCGCATGGGCACGGCGCGCCACGGTGCGCACGGCCTCAGCCAGCGCGCGATCTCCGGGCGGAAAGTAGGGCACCAGCGGCAGTGTGCCGACGCGCATGATGTAGTAGGGCGTGATCGGGGGTAAGACGTCCTCGGGATCGACCTCGGCCATGCACGACACCGCGACCGAGTAGGTCGAGTGCAGATGCACCACCGCGGCCATCTCCGGGCGCTCCTGGTACATGGCCAGGTGCAGGAAGGCTTCCTTGGAAGGGGGATCGCCGTCCAGGTGGGTGCCGTCGAGGCTGACCAGCGACAGGCGCTCGGGATCGAGACGGTCCATGGTGGAGCCGGTGGGCGAGATCAGCATGCCGTCCTCGCTCAGCACCGAGATATTGCCCGACGAGCCACAGCTATAGCCGCGCTCGAACAGCGATTTGGACAGGCGGCAGAGGGTTTCGCGGCTATTGGTGATGGCCATTAGGGCGCGCACTCCAGGGCGTCGGCAAAGAAGGTCTCGGCGCCGAAATTGCCGGATTTGAGCGCCAGCGCCAAGGGGGCGGTGTCTTTGGTGGTGCACCACGGCACGCCGGGGGCGATGGAGGGGCCGACGCTGAGTTGGCTGACACCCAGGGCCGCTGCGACGGCGCCTGAGGTCTCACCGCCGGCGACCACGAAACGGCGGATGCCTTTGTCTCGTGCGCGAATGGCGATGTGGGCCAGGGCAGCCTCCACCAGTTCGGCAGCGCGGCGCTCGCCGAGGCTGGTTTGGACGGCGCGCACCTGCTCTGGCGGTTGAGTGGCGGCGACCAGGGTGTTGGGCTCTGAGAGGGCTTGATCGGCCAGGGCATCGAGGTCAGCGCCATTGGCGAGTGCCAGCGGATCGAGGCGGAGCAGCGCGCCGCCCCCGGCCTGCCAGCGCGCCACCTGGGCGTTGGTCGCCTCCGAGCACGAGCCTGAGAGTAAGAGGGCAGGCCCGCCAACGGCAGGCAGGTCCTCGGCAGCAGGCGCACCATCGGCCAGCAGCTGGGCCAGCGAGAGCGCCAGCCCAGAGCCCGCCGTGACCAGCGGCCAATCGCGCACCGCCCCCGCCAGCGCATCCAGATCGCTCTGATCGAGGGCATCGACCACCACATGGGCCACGCCCTTGCCGGAGAGATCGGCCAGCGCCGCTGCGACCGCCTCCGCCCCCTGGCGCACACTGGCCCAGGGCACGAGACCGGCGCGGCCTTGCTTGAGCTGGGCTGCGAGCACGCGGACCAGATCGGCGTCGGTCATAGGCGTCAGCGGGTGATGGCGCATCCCCGATTCGCTGAGCAGTTGCTGCCCGACGAACAGTTTTCCCTGGTAGATCGTGCGCCCGTTCTCGGGAAATGCCGGAGTGTAGATGGTCTGGCGCGCGCCTGTGGCTTGCATCAGGGCTTCGGCGACGGGGCCGATGTTGCCTTCGGGGGTCGAATCGAAGGTCGAGCAGTATTTGAAGTAGCACCGCGTGGCCCCGTGCGCCGCAGCCCACGCCCAGCAGTCTAAGCTCTCAGCCACGGCCACGGCCACTGGGGCCGTGCGCGATTTCAAGGCGATGACCACGGCGTCGGCCTGGCTCACGGCAACCTCGGGCGGCAGGCCGAGCAACAAATCGGTGCTCAGCCCGCCGCGCGCGAGCATGGAGGCCAGATCGGTCGCGCCGGTGAAGTCGTCGGCGATGGCGGCGAGGGTGAGGGGCATCGGGCCTCCTGGCAGTATCCTAGAGCGGCTTGCCCTTGGGGGGCGCTATCATCTAAATCGATTTAGAACGCCGCCGTAAAGGAGACTTCGATGGCCAGACTGCGCGGCAAGACCGCTTTCCTCACTGCCGCCGGGCAAGGCATCGGCGCGGCCACTGCCCAGGCTTTCGCCGCTGAGGGCGCGCGCGTGATCGCAACCGATCTCTCCGAGGCAGCCCTTGCTCGCCTCGACCACGCGGCCATCGAGACCCACATACTGGACGTGCGCGACACCGAGGCCGTCCAGGCAGCGGCCGGTAAGGCGGGCGCGGTCGATGTGCTGTTCAACTGCGCGGGCTTTGTCCACCAAGGCACCATCCTCGATTGCGACGAGGCGACCTGGGACTTCTCCTTCGATCTCAACGTCAAATCCATGTGGCGCACGCTGCGCGCTTTTTTGCCGGGCATGATCGAGGCCGGGGGCGGCTCGATCATCAATATCGCCTCGGTGGTCTCCTCGCAAAAGGCCGCGCCGAGCCGCGTTGCCTATGCCGCCACCAAGGCCGCGGTGATCGGGCTGACCAAATCGGTGGCCATCGACCACATCCGCCAAGGCATCCGCTGCAACGCGATCTGCCCGGGCACCATCCAATCGCCAAGCCTGGACGAGCGCATCGCCGCACTGCCCGGCGCCCTGGAGGACAACCGCGCAGCCTTTGTGGCGCGCCAGCCCATGGGGCGCCTTGGCACCATCGAGGAGATCGCGGCGCTGGCGGTCTATCTGGGCTCGGACGAGAGCGCCTTCATGACCGGGGGTGAGCTGAAGATCGACGGTGGCTTTGCCCTTTGAGGGCGCCTGGCCCCGGATTTTCATCGCATGGCACAACCCATTACCGGGTTGGCCAAGATTTGAATATCGTTCTCAAAACTAACAACCCGGCAAAGGCTTACGCGAGGGCGTCGGTGCTGTAGGCTCATGCGGCATCGCACCATGCTGGAACCTCGCCATGAACGACGCCTCCGCCACCCCCAAGTCGCCCAAAGCCGCTAAATCATCCAAAGCCTCGCGCCGCAGACCGCGCCACGAAAAGGGCATCAACATCGCCCTTCAAGGCGGCGGCGCCCACGGCGCTTTCACCTGGGGGGTGCTCGATAAGCTGTTCGAGGACGACCGGCTCTGGATCGACGCGATCTCGGGCACCTCCGCCGGCGCCATGAACGCCGTGGTCGCTGCCCAAGGCATGTACGAGGGCGGCGCTGAGGGCGCGCGGCGGGCTTTGGCCCAATTCTGGCGCTCGGTCAGCGAGGCGGGGCGGGCCAGCCCGTTTCGCCGCTCCATCGCCGCCCAGGTCTCGGGGCAATGGACGCTGCGCTCCTCGCCGTCCTATCTGTTCTTCGATCTGCTCACCCGCATCGTCTCGCCCTACGAACTCAACCCCTTCGACGTAAACCCCCTGCGCACGCTGGTCGAAGAACACGTCGATTTCGCCAAGGTGCGCGCCTGTGGCGATCTCTCGGTGTTTATCGCGGCCACCAATGTCGAGACCGGGCGCGTGCGCGTGTTTGAGCGCGACGAACTCAGCCTCGATGCGGTGATGGCCTCGGCCTGCCTGCCGGCACTCTACAAGGCGGTCGAGATCGACGGCGTGCCCTATTGGGATGGCGGTTTCATGGGCAATCCGCCGCTCTATCCGTTCTACAAGGGCTCGCCCTCCAACGATATCGTCGTGGTGCAGATCAACCCGGTCTACCGCCAAGGCGCGCCGAGGACGGCCCAGGACATCCAGAACCGGCTGAACGAGATCACCTTCAACGCCTCGCTATTGCACGAGCTGCGCGCCATCGACTTCGTGGCCCGCCTGATCGACGAGGGCCGCCTCGAAGAGGGCGACTACCAGCGCGTCAATCTGCACGTGATCCATTCGCGCAAACGCATGCGCCAGTTGGATGCCACCTCCAAGCTCAACGCCGAATGGGCCTTCTTGCAGCATCTCTTCGAGATCGGACGCGCCTCGGCCACGCGCTGGCTCGATGACCACTACGATGATCTGGGCCAGCGCTCGACCGTCAATATTCGCCAAATGTTTCAAGGCGCCCACAGCGAAACCACCAGCACACCAAGCCCAGTCGAAAAATAAACGCTACGGCCAGCAAAGAGGAGCCCGCGCCATGTCCACCGCGCGCCGCAGCCTGATGGCCGGTCACACCCCGAGCGACGTGCTGCGCCGCGGCACCATCGTCGCCGTGATCGCCTTTCTCACCCTGATCGATCTGTTTGGCAGCCAGGCGCT
>JBCDHK010000074.1:0-12530 GCA_038750185.1 Pseudomonadota bacterium | reverse complement strand
CCGGCCAGTTCGTGACCCGATACGTCGCCTTCGGGAATTTGTCCCGGATCGGATCGTTGTGCTTGAACGGCATGCGACGGCTCCACCCCTCAGATCACCTCGCCGCCTACGACAACCACCCGAACCGTGCAACAAGGTGCCAAAACTCTGTGTCGCTATGCAGCCCTTCGCAACGTGAGAGTATACCCGGTAATACATCAAACCCTACCCGTAGGAATGCAACATTGCAGAGGGCAGTGGAGGCAATGAGAAAGGCCCGGATGCTTCCACACCTGGACCTTTCTTTTCAGCAGCAGTAGTTCTTATTCAGAGCAGTGCTGAGCTACAGGCCAGCACAACAAGCTGTCTACGTAGATCCTACGCCTTCTTGCGCCGACCCGCCAGACCAATGCCTGCCAGCGCTGTTATCAGCATTAGGCCAGCACCGGGCAGTGGGATGACACGCGTGACGTCGATGCTGGACACCAGGAACTGGGCTGCGTTGGCGCCCGAACCACCGTCGCCGAAAGCGAGGGTGAAGCTGGTGATTGGCCCCAGACTGTCAATGAAGGCACTCTGATCCGTGCGCAGGCTACCGTTTGTCACCATGAGTGGCTGCAGGCTGCTAACGTCGGGACCGGCGCCAACACCGAATAGAAGGGTATCGGGCTGGATCGGGGCACCCATGGCGTCGGTTGCCGTGGAGATGTCGTCAAAAGAGCCGGGCGCGGCGTTTTGCTGTGTTGAGCCGTTCAACAACGCTTGACGGTTGTTGCGAATCACTGCGTTGAACAGTTCAACTGGCTGATCGAAGGTGAAGATAAGACCTTCAATACCAGGATTCGTGTCTTCCGTACCGGAACTCTCACCGACGGCGGCATCGCCGCGGAAGTCGGTGCCTGGGGTGATGGGCTGCCCTCTGCCGTTCGGGTTGGGCCGCTCGGACAAACCGCAGGTCAAGTCCTGGGTGCTGCCGCTGCCGACGAAACGCTCACCCGGGTTGTCGAGGGAAGAGCAGACGCCGAGACCGCCTGGACGCCCGCCAAACTGACCGCTGCTTTGCAGAGTCCCGTCGAGGAACGCATCGACGTTGGCAGAATCGACACCCGGCGCGGTGTTGAAGCCCGTGACGGTCAAGCCGATGCCTTCGGAGAAGATTTGGCTACCCGGAACGGCCGCACTGAACGTCTGCTCTAACAAGCGGACATCGACGGTCGGGTTTACGTCACTCTGCAGGCGCGAGGCGTCTGCCAGCGCTGCAAAGTCGAAAATGACCGCGTCGGCCTTGGTGGCCGTGGTGCCGACGAGCGCAAGTGCGGCTGCTCCGGCGAGTAGCTTCTTCGTTAGATATGCCATTTTTTCCTTGGCTCCCCTGTGCCCCCGTCAGGCTGCAATGCCCGGTCCTCAGTCGTGAACTAGCACCGCCTGAGCATCAACCCTCTCAGGAACATGCAAACAGTGTTCTTACACACACCCACACAACGTAGGATAGACCATCTGCTGAAGGCTGTCGATAAGGAACCTCGGCAAATCTGGCAGAAATTGCAACACACTGACCGACGCCGTTGGCAAAGGCACGCGTACCGTTCTGAGGCTACAGTCGAGGGCAGGCCGGGATCAATTCCCGGCAGAGGTCATTTTTCGAGTACCAAGGGCCTGTTCGAGCCAGCCGATTTCCATTTCCGGGACAGAGCGCAGCAACAGATCGGTGTAATCGTCGAAGGGCGGGCTCAGAACTTTGTCCTTGGGACCAAAGCGCACGACGCGCCCCTGGTACATCACCGCAATCGAATCGGCGATGGCGCGCACGGTGGCGATGTCGTGTGTGATGAATAAATAGCCAACACCGGTCTCCTGCTGGAGATCGCCCAGCAATTTCAACACGCCTTCGGCCACCAACGGATCGAGCGCCGAGGTCGGCTCGTCACAGAGAATCAGCGACGGCTCAGCGGCCAGCGCCCGCGCGATGCACACGCGCTGCTTTTGGCCACCCGACAATTCGGCCGGATAACGCTCGGCAAAGCCGTCGCCCATCTCGATCTGATCGAGAAGCTCGGCCACGCGCTTGCGCCGCGCTTGGCCGCGCATGCCAAAGTAAAAGCCGAGCGGGCGTCCGATGATCTCGGCCACGGTCTGGCGCGGGTTCATCGCCGTGTCAGCCATCTGGTAGATCATCTGGACGCGGCGCAGTTGCTCCTTGGAGCGAGCCTTGAGCGCCGGTGGCAGGGCCTCGCCCTCAAACAGCACCTGGCCGCGCATGGGCGGCAAAAGGCCGGTGACGACGCGGGCGGTGGTCGATTTGCCCGAGCCTGATTCGCCCACCACTGCCAGCGTTTGACCGCGCGAGAGAAACATATCGACGCCGTGGAGGACCTGCAGGCCCTGGCCGTAGGCGGCGTCGATGCCGTCGAGGCGGAGGAGATCGCCCGGTTGTTCGGCGGCGGCGGGCTTGATGGTCGAGCGCACCGAGAGGAGATCGCGGGTGTAGGCCTCGCGCGGGGCCTCGACGATCTGGCGCGTCTCGCCATGCTCGATGGTGTTGCCGTGGCGCAGTACCATGATCTCGTCCGAGATCTGGGCGACCACGGCCAGATCGTGGGTGATGTAGAGCGCGGCAACCCCGGTCTCGGCGATGGCGGATTTGATCGCGGCCAGCACGTCGATCTGGGTGGTGACGTCCAGCGCCGTGGTGGGCTCGTCGAAGACGATCAAGTCAGGTTCGGGACAGAGCGCCATCGCCGTCATGGCGCGCTGGAGTTGGCCGCCCGAGACCTGGTGGGGAAAGCGCTGGCCGAAGCTGTCCGGCTCGGGCAGGCCCAGGATGGCGAAGAGATGGCGGGCGCGCTCGCGGGCGGCGCGGCGGGTCATCAGGCCGTGGCGCAGCGCCCCTTCGATGACCTGATCGCCCAAACGATGGGCAGGATTGAAGGCAGCGGCGGCGGATTGGGCAACATAGGTGACGCGGCGTCCGCGCAGACGCCGCAGGCCGCGGCGGGGGAGTTTTAGGATGTCCTCGCCGTCGAGCAGCACTTCGCCACCGGTAATCTTGACCCCGCCGCGCCCGTAGCCGAGCGCCGAGAGGCCGATGGTGGATTTGCCGGCGCCGGACTCGCCAATGAGGCCCAGCACCCGCCCCTTGGCCAGATCGAAGGAGACGCCGTGGACGATCTCGATCTCGCGCGGCGGCTCACCCGGCGGGTAGGCGGTGGCGCCGATCTTGAGATTGCGCACCGAGAGGACGGGCGCGTTGGGGGTATCGGCACTCATCCGCGCCCTCCCTTTAGGCTGGAGGTGCGCGCCAGCAGCCAATCGACCACCAGATTGACCGAGACCGCAAGCAGCGCGATGGCGGCCCCCGGATAGAGGGCTGCGGGGACCAGGAAGATGATGCCGTCCTTGTTGTCCTTGACCATGCCGCCCCAGTCGGCCTCGGGCGGCTGGATGCCGAGGCCGAGGAAGGAGAGCGTGGAGAGGAACAGCACGGCGAAGGCGAAGCGCAGGCCAAACTCGGCGATGAGGGGCGTCAGCACGTTGGGCAAGATCTCGCGAAAGACGATCCAGCCCCAGCCTTCACCACGCAGGCGTGCGGCCTCGACGAAATCCTGCACCACCACATCGACGGCGACGGCGCGGCCCAAGCGGTAGACGCGGGTCTGGTCGATCACGGCCATCACCGCGATGAGGATGGCGATGGTCTGGGGCAGGGCCGCCAGTACCACCAGGGCAAAGATCAGCGTAGGGATCGCCAGCAGCATGTCGTTGACGCGTGAGAGCACCTGGTCGGTCCAGCCGCCGACCACCGCCGCCGTAAAGCTCAGGATCATGCCGATGGCGAAGCTGAGGACGCCCGCTGCCAGCGCCACGGCGATGGTGGTCTGGGCGCCATAGATCAGGCGCGAGGCCATGTCGCGGCCCAGGTTGTCGGTGCCGAGGAGGCAGGTGCCGGGGCCTGCCTCGCCCTCGCAGGCGCTGAGGGAGGCCTGCCAGACATCGCCGACGATCTCACGCTCGCCAAAGGGGGCGACGACATCGGCAAAGAGGGCGAGAAAGGCGAAGAAGGCGCAACCGGCGAGGCCAATGCGTGCGCTCCAGGGCATACTGCGCCAAAGCTCGCTCATTTGGGGTGTCTCAAGCGCGGATTGGCCAGGATCGCGCCCACATCGGCCAGCATGTTGAGCACGATGTAGACGCCGGCAAAGACGATCCCGCAGGCTTGGACCACCGGCATGTCGCGCACAGTCACGGCATCGACGAAATACTGCCCCATGCCCGGATAGGCAAAGATCACCTCGACCACGACCACGCCCACCACCAGATAGGCCAGATTGAGCGCCACCACATTGATGATCGGCGCGATGGCATTGGGGGCTGCGTGCTTCCAGATGATGCGTAAGGGGGAGAGGCCCTTTAGCTCGGCAGTCTCGACATAGGCCGACTGCATGATGTTGAGGATCGAGGCACGGGTCATGCGCATCATGTGGGCGAGTACGACCACCACCAGCGTCATGGCGGGCAGGAACACGAGCTGGACGTTCTCCCAAAGCGAGGCGCCCGGTGAGGGGATGATCGGCGGGCCGTCGCCGATGCCCAATTGCAGCGCGAAAAAGAAGATCAAGAGGTAGCCGACGAAGAACTCCGGCATGGAGATCGCGATCAGCGAGACGATGTTGATCAGCCGATCAGGCAGACGATCGCGAAAGAAGACGGCCAGCATGCCGAGCCCGATCGACAGAGGCACCGCCACCACCGCGGCCACCGCCGCCAGAAACAGCGTGTTGGCGAGGCGCTTGCCCAGTTGTTCATTGACACTGGAGCCATTGGCCCAGGAGGTGCCGAAGTCCCCCGTCAGCACGCCGCCAAGCCATTCGAAATACCGCAGGATCGCCGGCTCATCGAGGCCCAGTTCGGCGCGGATGTTGGCCACCGCCTGGGGGGTGGCGCTCTGGCCGAGAAAGTTGCGCGCGAAATCGCCGGGTAGGGCCTCGATGCCAAGGAACAGAAGCGCCGAGATCGCCAGGATCAGGCCAAAGCCGATGCCGATGCGCTGGAGAATGAGGGCCAGGACCGGGTCGAGCCCAGTGCGGGGGGGACGGATCGATGTTGCCATTACGGCCTCCGGGGTGGGCGGCGGAGCCTTAGCCCCACCGCCTGCCGTGCGTGCGATCAGGCGTCGTCGAGCCAGGTGCGCAGGCCGATGTAGCCGTTGGACATGCCGCCTGCCGGATCGAGCACCTGGCCCTTGAGGCGGTCGGTGGCGGCATCGACGAAGTCGTTGAACATGGGCAGGATCAAGCCGCCCTCGTCGCGCAGCGTCAGCGCCATTTCGGTGTAGAGTTCCTTACGCCGGGTCTGGTCCAACTCGCCGCGCGCCTCGATCAGCAGTTTGTCGAAGTCGTCGCGCTTGAAGCGGGTGTCGTTCCAGTCCGCCGTCGATTGGTAGGCGACCGAGTACATCTGGTCCTGGGTCGGGCGCCCGCCCCAGTAGGAGACGCAAAACGGCTGGGTGTTCCAGACGTTGGACCAATAGCCGTCCGCGGGTTCGCGCTTGATCTCCAGCGGAATGCCGGCCTTTTGGCAGCTGGCCTGATAGAGCACGGCGGCGTCCTCGGCGCCTGGGAAGGCGGCGTTGGACGTGCGCAGCACGATGGGCGAGCCGTCGTGGCCCGACTTCTTATAGTGGAAGGCCGCCTGATCGGGATCGAAGGGCCGCTGCTCGATCTCTTCGGGAAAGAGCGCATAGGCGCCGTTGATCGGAAAGTCGTTGCCGACCGAGCCGAGGCCGTTCAGGATCTTATCGACCAGTTCTTCGCGATCGACGGCAAACTTCAGCGCCAGACGCAGATCGTTGTTGGTGAAGGGCTCGGTGTCGATGTGGTTGATGAACACATAATGCCCGCGGCCCGAGACGTTGTTGATCGCCACACCCGGGGCGCGGCGGAGCAGATCGACGGTCTTGGGCGCCACGCGGTTGATGGTGTGGGCCTTGCCCGAGGTGAGGGCTGCGATGCGCGCGGTGTCGTCGTTGATCACCAGCACGGTGACGCTGTCGTAGTGGCCCACATCGGGGTTCCAGTGGTTGGGGTTTTTCACCGCCGTGTGGCGCACGCCCGGCTCGTTGACCTCGATGATATAGGCACCGGTGCCGATGCCGGCGTCTGGCGCCTCAAAGCCACCGCCCGGCTGGATCGCCAGGTGGTAGTCCGAGAGCAGGAAGGGCAGATCGGCGTTGGCCGTCTCCAGCTTGACCACCAGGTTGTCGCCGTCGGCGGAGAAATCGCTGCCGATGGTCTTCATGATGCCGAGCGCGCCGGACTTGGCGTCCTCGTTGGAGTGGCGCTGGAGCGAGGCGACCACATCCTCCACGGTCATCTCGCGCCCGTTGTGAAAGGTCACGCCCTTGCGGATCTTGAAGGCCCAGGTCTTGGCGTCGGCTGAAGCTTCCCAGCTTTCGGCCAGCATGGGCTGGGCGCTGCCGTCGTTGGGGTCGGTAAAGACCAGGGTCTCGGCCCAGGTGCGCGAGAAGTTGAGCGGCACCTGCGAGGCCCAGGAGGCCGGATCGAGGCTGTCGGTGGTCGAGCCGCCGGCATTGCCGAGCACCAGATCGCCGCCCTTGATCGGCGTTGCGGCCTGGGCCTCGGCGTGGCCTAGCACACGCGCTGCCACCGGAGCAGCAACGCCGAGTGCTGCGGCGCGGGCAAGGAAGGTACGCCGGCTCACGCGCCCTTTGGCGCAGTGGCGGGCGAGTACGTCGAGATCATGGGTCATCGCGGTTCCCTGTCGCGGTGAAAATCGGTCGCAGTGTGCCCCGCAGCCCGCGCTGGGGCAACCGCCTATTGCATGGCTGCCATTCCGTGGAAGCATAGCCCGCAGGCCGGTCCCGCCGGTCGCGCTCGCTGACTGGGCCGTGCGGGCTTTTCCCGAGCAGCGCATTTCGCTATGGCCTTGGGTGCGACGCCCCGTCGCGCCTCCCCGCCCCGCCCTCGTGCGGAGAGCCGTGCGGACCGGAACACCGGCTGCCACCCGGGCATCAAGGGCGCGACAACCACGGGCGGGACAACCAAGGGGAGGAGACCCAATGAGCACACCGCGCATCATTTTGACCCGGCGCTGGCCGGCCAAAGTCGAAGCCGCCTTGCAAGAGCGCTTTGACGTCACCCTCAACGAGGCCGATCAAGCGATGAGCGCCAGCGCCATCAAAGCCGCGCTCGACGACTACGACGCCGTCTGCCCGACCGTGACCGACAAGCTCGGCGCCGATGTTCTAGCCGCCCCTGGGCGCGCCAAGATGCTCGGCAATTTTGGGGTCGGCTTTAACCATATCGATGTGGGAGCGGCCAAGGCGGCGGGGCTGGCCGTCTCCAATACGCCGGGTGTGCTGACCGATGCCACGGCTGATATCGCGCTCACGCTCCTGCTCAACGTCGCCCGGCGCACCCACGAGGGCGAGGGCATGCTGCGTGCCGGCCAATGGGACGGCTGGCGCCCGACCCAACTGATGGGCACGAGCCCGCAGGGCAAGACGCTCGGCATTATCGGCATGGGGCGCATCGGCAAGGCGATGGCCAAGCGCTGCCACCATGCGCTCGACATGGAGGTGGTGTTCTACGATGCCTTCCCGGTTACCGATCCGGGCGTGCCCGCGCGCCAGCTCGCCACGGTCGAGGAGGTGCTGGAGGCGGCCGATTTCGTCTCGCTGCACTGTCCAGGCGGGGGCGACAACATCCATCTGCTCAATTCTGAGCGCCTCGCCCGCATGAAACCCGGCGCCATCGTGGTCAATTCGGCCCGCGGCGACATCATCGACGAAGCGGCGCTGGTCGAGGCCCTCAAGGCGGGCACCATCGCGGGCGCGGGGCTCGATGTCTATGAGCGCAAGCCGGCGATCGCGGCGGGCTTGGCCGCGCTGCCCAATGTCTGCCTGCTGCCCCATCTCGGCTCGGCCACCACCGAGACGCGCGAGGCCATGGGGATGACGGTGTTGGCCAATCTGGAAGCGTTCTTCGCCGGCAAGGACCTGCCCAACCGCGTGGTCTGAGGCGCACCCCCAAAGCAAAACGGCGGGAGCCTCTCCCGCCGTCTCTGCCGTGCGACCTAGATGTTCTTGGCGTTGTTATTTGGTCAGCAGCAGCTTGCCGCGCCGGGTCAGGCGCAGGGTGTAGACCTCGTCGCCGTGGCGAATATCGACCAAACGCCCGCCCTCGAACAGGGTCTGCGAGGCGATCTCGATGCGCTGGGGCGCCTCAGTCGCAACAGCGCGCTGCTCGACGGGTTGGGCCGTGTGGGGGTGGGGGTTGTTGCGCGGGCTCAGGTCCATGGGGCTAGTCTCCTCGGTTCGGCACGTTCCAGTCGGTCGGCGATGGCATCAAGCGTGATCAGTGCACTCAGGCCGTCCAGGCCGATGCTGGAGAGCATCTCGCGCACCACCTCGCGGCGGGTACCGGCCTCGTCACCCTGCACTGGGCGGTCGTCGGGTTTTCGCAAGGCGTCCTCGCACATGCGCCGGCGTCGAGTGTCGTGCATTGGTCGCCTCCTTTCTCGTGGCGTTCCCGAACGGTGGAGCTTGGCCGAACCGAGGCGCGCAGAGCGGTTGCATCGGCTTGAACAGCGCCTGAGAAAGACAAACCCGATCCTTTCACTCGGGTCAATCATTTTCCGAGTATTTCACTCGGAAAACGGGTCGCGCCCTTTGCCACCCGACACCGTTGCCCTTCGTGCGGCTAAGCGCCTGCGTTGTTATCGATCTATCCGGCGCGGCTAGCTGCGCGCTAAAAATATCCACTCTACAATATTTTAAGCACTCGGCTGCCTCTCCGCCGATCTCCAAGCCCGCCGCTTAGTCCGCTGCCGCTGCATGGGTGGGGAGCGCTGGTACTAGGCGCAACTGTCGCAGGCGCTAGCCGCCTAGCCTGGAGCGCGCGCTTTGGCTCAACGAACTCTGGCCCCGCGCCCCTTGCCCCCCCGAGTCGGGGCAGCGCCTTCGCCAAGGCGCTGACAGGTGGGCCACAGATGGGCCGGGGTGCGCTGGAGCGGTCTGCAACGCCTCTCATGCAAAAACGCGCGCCGCCCATCGCGGCAAAACCAGGCCTGGAACACCCGGGGGCGAGCCAGAATGGCCGCGATGCCCTCCAGCCCCCCGGCCCAGTAGCTCAAGCGCGTCGGCGTTGGATCGTGGCCAGCCCAAACAGCGCCGAGCCAAGCAACAACACCGAGGGCGGCAGCGGCACCGCCTGGGGTTCGCCGTAGATGAAGTCGTCGAGCACCACCACATCCTGGCCGAGCCCCGGCAGATCGTCGGCGCCGAGCACCGCCGTGCCGAGCGTGATCGTCACCGAGGCGATGGGATCGTCCAGGATGGCGCCGAGAAACGACAAGCCCTGCGGATCGGGTTCGACGAACGCGCTGAACAGCAGCGAGCCATCCAGCCCAAACCACTCGATCTTGGTGGTATCGGCCAGATCCACATCGGTGAAGATGGCGCCGAAGCCGTTGACGGTGGCGTCCTGGTTCGAGCCCGGCACCGCGAAATCGACGCTGAACACATTGGTGCCCGCGGGCGAGAACAACCGCTCTGGGCTGAAGGTCTGGAACTGATCGGGGTAGAGGGTGTTCAGGCTGTCGAACTCATTGTCCACGCCGTCGTTGCTCACGCGAAACGCATCGCCGGCGTCATTGGAGAGGAGCGCGCCGCGGGGCACGGTGGCGTTGAAGAAATCGCCTGGCAGATCGAAAGGCACGATACCGGCGTCCCAGTTGATCTGGCGGCGCCCGTTTGGCAGGGGGCCGAGGGCGTTGCCGTTTAGCGGATTGCCGAGGGCGTTTTGCATGTCGACGAAGGCGTCGGTGGTGTCGATCAATCCAGCACCGCTGAACACGACGGGTGCCGCACGGGCGGGGCTCGCCAGGGTCAGCGCCAAGGCCGTCGCGGCTGCCAGGGCCGCGGCAAAGGGCAAGGTGGATCGAAGCGTCTTCAGGGTCATGATATGCTCTCCGGGTTTTTTCGCTTTCGGCCCGCCCCAGCGCTGCCTCCGGAGCCATCGGGGAGGCCGTGCTGGTGTTGGACCTGTTCGGTGAGTGCCGGAGGGGCTCACAAAAGCTTTACCGCATGGCACACTGAGACCGATTTGTCGCAACCCGGACCGGAACGCCGCCCATGCCCCGCACTGCCCATCTGGCTGCCCTGCCGCCCAATCAGCTTTGCCTGATCTGCCGTCATGTGTTTCTAGGCGAGCGCGCCATCGCCTATATCGAGCCGACCGAGGAGGGCATCCTGGTCGCGGCCTGCGGCGAGGACGACCATGGCGACGGTCCCGAGGACTGGCTCTCGGTGGGCTTTGGCACGCTCATCGAGCGTGACCCGGGGCTGGCTGAATGCCCGCCGATCCCGCTTGGCCAGGCGGCGGTGCGCACGGAGGCCGGCACGCCTTGGCGCCTCGAAGCGGTGGCCACCGAAGAGGCCGAGTGAGGGAGGTGCGGTCTACTTCTTGCGCTCGCGCGCCAGCAGCGCCGCCTTGCGCTCGATCCCCCAGGCATAGCCCGCCAGTTTGCCCGATTTGGCCACCACGCGGTGGCAGGGGTTGAGCACGGCAACGGGATTGCGCCCGCAAGCCGAAGCCACGGCGCGCACGGCATCGGGGCGCCCGATTTGGGCCGCGAGTTGGGAGTAGGAGCGGGTCTCGCCCGCGGGGATGGTGCGCAAGGCGGTCCAGACCTGCTGCTCGAACAGACTGCCCTGGATGTCGAGGGGCAGCTCTTCGGTGCTCTCTGGGCGCTCGATGCGCGCAAGGACGGCAGCCAGCAGCGCCTCGAAGTCGGCGCCACCGGTCTCGATGCGCGCCTTGGGCAGCGCTTTGGCCAGCCCTGCGCGCAACGTGGCCTCATCCTCGCCAAAGCGCAAAAGACACACACCGCGTGCAGTGGCCCCGATCAGCGCAAGGCCCAGCCAGCAAGGCACGACCGCGACATGCACCGTCTCGCCCGAGCCGCCGCCAAGGCGTGCTTTGGGCGCCATGCCAAGGCGCTCGGTGGCGCCCTCGTAAAACCGGGCCGTGCATTCGTAGCCCGCCTCGTGAATGGCGGCGGTGACGCTTTGGCCCGCCTCAAACGCCGCCTCCAACGCCGCCCCCTCGCGGCGCTCGCGCAGTGCTTTGGCATAAGCCTTGGGCGTGGTGCCGGCGATGCGGCGGAACAGGCGGTGGAAATGGGCTTGGCTCAGGCCCGCGTCTGCGGCGAGTTCGGCCAGGCTCGGTGCGCGCTCGGCCGCTTCGATGGTGCGGCAGGCGGTCTCGACCAGGGCGGTTTCGGTTTGGCTGCGCGAGGGCGCGTCTGGCCGGCAGCGCTTGCAAGGGCGAAACCCTGCTGCTTCTGCCTCGCGGTTGAGGGTGAAGAAGGTCACGTTTTCGGGCTTGGGCTTGCGCGCGGGGCAGGACGGGCGGCAGTAGATCCCGGTCGTGCGCACGGCGACGACGAACAGCCCGTCCGCCTCTAAAGTGCGCGCCAGAAAGGCGCGCCATTTCCAAGCGTCGGCCTCGGCGATGGCGGCGGGCAGGGTGTCGGTGTGCATCGGGCTCTCCTGTCGCGTTTGGGCCAGGCCATGATGGCCCTTTGCGCGATCTCGCCCAAGCCGGTTCTTGCTCTCGAAGTGATTGGGGCCAAGGCCCAGCCCGGCCCCCACCCCTCAAGCCCCCGTCCCTTAAGCCCCCGTCCCTCAAGCCGGCATCGCCGTCTCGACCAGCTTAGCCCAATAGGAGCAGCCCACGGGGATGATCTCGTCGTTGAAATCGTACTCGGGGTGGTGCACGCCCGCGGTATCGCCTTGGCCGAGGAAGATGAAGGCGCCCGGGCGCGCCTCCAGCATGAAGGCGAAGTCCTCGCCCCCCATCACCGGCGGCGTGGCGCGCTCGATCCCGGCCTCGCCCGCGACCAGTGCCGCGACATCG
Source organism: Pseudomonadota bacterium (assembly GCA_038750185.1). GTDB lineage: Bacteria > Pseudomonadota > Alphaproteobacteria > Rhodobacterales > Rhodobacteraceae > Thermohalobaculum. Next base: position 615 of record JBCDHK010000074.1, on the reverse strand, counting down.
CCCGCCAGTACGGTCTCGTCGGGGTGGTTGGCGTTGACCGGGTAGTTGCGCTGGTAATCGAGACGCGCCGTGGCACCAAAAGCGCCGGCCACACCCTCGACGAGTGCGGCCATGCGCGCCTCGACCAGATCGCGCACCTCTTGTTTGAGCGTGCGCACGGTGCCCTTGAGATGCACAGTCTGGGGGATGACGTTGAAGGCATCGCCCTCGGTGTGAAAGGTGGTCACCGAGACGACGGCACTCTCGATGGGATCGACGTTGCGCGCGGCGATGCTTTGCAGCGCGGTCAGGATCTGGGCGGCGATCAGGGTGGTATCGACACAGGCATGCGGGCGCGCGGCGTGGCCACCAACCCCGGTCACCTCGATGTTGAAAAGATCGGCCGAGGCCATGATCGGGCCCGGACGGATGGCGAACTCTCCGGCGGCGAGCCCCGGCATGTTGTGCAGCCCGTAGACCTGCTGGATGGCAAAACGCTCCATCAGGCCGTCCTCGACCATGGCGCGCCCACCGCCCTCGCCCTCTTCGGCGGGCTGGAAGATCACCACCGCGGTGCCGTCGAAGTTGCGGGTCTCGGCCAGGTATTTGGCCGCGCCCAGCAGCATGGCGGTGTGG
>JBCDHK010000073.1:0-12531 GCA_038750185.1 Pseudomonadota bacterium | reverse complement strand
GCGTCAAAGTGTGGATCTTCAAGGGCGAGATCATGGAGCACGACCCCTCGGCGCGCGACAAACGCGAGTCCGAGATGCAAGAGGGCGGCTCCGGGCGCCCGCGCGGCGGCCGCGACCGGGATCGTTGAGGAGGGCCTGAGCCATGATGCAACCAAAGCGCACCAAGTTCCGCAAGGCCCACAAGGGCCGGATCAAGGGCGAGGCCAAGGGCGGCACCGATCTCAACTTCGGCACCTATGGTCTGAAGGCCGACCAACCCGAGCGCATCACCGCACGCCAGATCGAGGCGGCGCGGCGTGCCATGAACCGCTACATGAAGCGCCAGGGGCGGATCTGGATCCGCATTTTCCCGGACGTGCCCGTGACCCAAAAGCCCACCGAGGTGCGGATGGGTAAGGGTAAGGGCTCGGTCGAGTACTGGGCGGCCAAGGTCAAGCCTGGTCGGATCATGTTCGAGATTGACGGCGTTGGCGAGGCGGTGGCAAAAGAGGCGCTCCGACTCGGCGCCATGAAGCTGCCGGTCAAATGTCGGATCGTCGCCCGCGAAGATTGGTAAGGAACGCGCCGGCCAAGGCCGGTGCCTAGGAGACTGTGATGAAAGCCGAAGAGCTGCGCGCACAGACCCCGGACCAACTCCGGGAGGCGCTTGAGACGTTGAAGAAGGAGGCGTTCAATTTGCGCTTCCAGGCTGCCACCGGTCAGCTCGAAAACACGGCGCGAATGCGTGCTGTGCGCCGCGATGTGGCGCGGGTGAAGACCACCCTCAACCAAAAAGCGGCCGAGGCCGCCAAAGCGGAGTGAGGCGGCCCGAAGCCGCTGGGAACTGAACGATGCCCAAACGTATCCTGCAAGGCCAGGTGGTCGGTGCGCAAAACAACCAGACCGTGACGGTGCTGGTCGAGCGTCGCTTTACCCATCCGGTGCTGCAAAAGACCATCAAGAAGACCAAGAAGTACCGCGCTCACGACGAGAGCAACAAGTACAAAGACGGGGATGTGGTGCGCATTCAAGAGTGCCCGCCAAAATCTAAGACCAAACGCTGGGAAGTTGTGGGACAGATAGCGCCCACGGGTGAGTTGCTCTAAACATCCCAGTTGATCGAAACCGCGGGGCGCAGGTCTCCGCAGGTCGGGAGAAATCTATATGATCCAGATGCAATCCAATCTGGATGTGGCCGACAATTCCGGCGCGCGCCGTGTCCAGTGCATCAAGGTACTGGGCGGGGCCAAGCGCAAGTATGCCTCTGTCGGCGACATCATCGTGGTATCCGTCAAGGAAGCCATCCCGCGCGGGCGCGTCAAGAAGGGCGATGTGCGCAAGGCGGTGGTCGTGCGTACGGCCAAGGAAGTCACGCGCCCCGATGGCACCTCGATCCGTTTTGACCGCAACGCGGCGGTGATCCTCAACAACAACATGGAGCCGGTGGGCACGCGCATCTTCGGCCCCGTGGTGCGTGAGTTGCGCGCCAAAAACTTCATGAAGATCATCAGCCTCGCGCCGGAGGTGCTCTGATGGCGGCCAAGCTGAAGAAGGGCGACAAGGTCGTTGTTCTCACCGGGCGCGACAAGGGCCGTGAGGGCGAGATCGTGAGTGTGGCCCCCAAAGACGGGCGTGCCGTGGTCTCCGGGATCAACATGGTGATCCGCCACCAGCGCCAAACTCAGAACAGCCAGGGCGGGCGTATTCCTAAGGAAGCGCCGATCCAGTTGTCCAACCTTGCGCTCGTCGATCCCAAGGACGGCGGGCCAACGCGGGTGGGTTTTAAGGTTCTCGAAGACGGTAAGAAAGTGCGCTATGCCAAGAAATCCGGGGAGGTGATCGATGGCTGATGGCAGCACCTACGTCCCGCGCCTCAAGACGCTGTTCCAGGACGATATCCGCGCCAAGATGAAGGCGGAGTTCGGCTACAAGAACGACATGATGATCCCGCGCCTCGACAAGATCGTGCTCAACATGGGCGTGGGCGAGGCAGTGGCCGACAGCAAGAAGATCCGTGCAGCCCACGACGATCTGATGCGCATCGCTGGCCAGAAGCCGGTGATCACAAAGGCGCGCAAATCGATTGCGGGCTTCAAGGTGCGCGAGGACATGCCGCTCGGCGTCAAGGTCACGCTGCGGCGCGATCGGATGTACGACTTCCTCGACCGCCTCGTGACCATCGCCATGCCGCGCATCCGCGACTTCCGCGGTCTGTCGGGCAAGTCCTTTGATGGTCGGGGCAACTTTGCCATGGGGATCAAGGAGCACATCGTGTTCCCCGAGATCGAGTACGACAAGGTCGATCAGATCTGGGGCATGGATGTGATCATCACCACCACGGCCCGCCCCGAGGGTGAGCACAGCGCCGATGCCCAGGCCAAGGCGCTGCTTAAGCATTTCAACCTGCCGTTTTCGAACTGAGCGGAGGAGAGACACAGATGGCTAAAGTCAGCATGGTCGAGCGCGAGAAGAAGCGCCAGCGCCTTGTCGCTCAGTACGCCGGTCGGCGCGCGCGGCTGAAGGAAATCGCCTCCAACACCGATCTGCCCATGGAGGAGCGTTTTCAGGCGCGCATGAAACTTGCGCAGTTGCCGCGCAACTCCTCGCCCTCGCGGTTGCACAACCGCTGCCAGGTGACGGGGCGGCCCAAGGCGTATTATCGCAAGCTCAAGATGAGCCGGATTGCGCTGCGCGATCTCGCCTCGCGGGGGGAGATCCCCGGCATGGTCAAGTCGAGTTGGTGAGGAGGATAGGATGTCGATGAACGATCCCCTCGGCGACATGCTGACCCGGATCCGCAATGCGCACATGCGCAAGCGCCAGAACGTGCGCACCCCCGCCTCCAAGCTGCGCGGTTGGGTGCTCGATGTGCTGCGCGACGAGGGCTACATCCGCGGCTATGAGAGCGTGAAGGGGGTGGACGGGCATCCGGCCTTTGAGATCGCGCTCAAGTATCACGATGGTCGTCCGGTCATTCGCGAGTTGAGCCGGGTCTCGACGCCGGGGCGGCGGGTTTACTCCAGCGTCGGCGATCTGCCCCAGGTGCGCAACGGTCTTGGTGTGGCCATCGTCTCGACGCCGCGTGGCGTGATGTCGGATGCCAAGGCGCGGGCTGAGAACGTGGGCGGCGAAGTGCTCGCGCGCGTGTTCTGAGGAGGGGCCCATGTCACGTATCGGAAAGAAGCCCGTCGAGGCGCCCAAGGGGGCGGAGTTCAAGCTGACCGGCCAGACGGTGGAGTGCAAAGGCCCCAAGGGGACGCGCTCGTTCACGGCCTCGGATGAGGTGGAGGTGACGCTTGATGGTAATGTCATCACCGTCAAGCCCGCGCGCGACACCAAGCGGGCGCGCCAACAGTGGGGCATGACGCGGACCCAGATCGCCAACCTCGCCCAAGGGGTGACCGAGGGGTTCAAGAAGGAACTCCAGATCACCGGCGTCGGCTACCGCGCGCAGGTGCAGGGCAAGGTGCTGAAGCTCTCGCTCGGCTACTCGCATGATGTGGAGTACGCCATCCCCGAGGGGATCGAAGTCAAATGCGCCAAGCCGACCGAGATCGAGGTCACCGGCATCGATCAGCAGCGTGTCGGCCAAGTGGCCGCGGAGATCCGCGATTGGCGCCGGCCCGAGCCCTACAAGGGCAAGGGTGTGCGCTACAAGGACGAGTTCATCTTCCGCAAGGAAGGCAAGAAGAAGTAACGGAGGCAACGGATGGCGACGACCAAGCGTTCCCTGTTCCTGCGCCGCCGTATGCGGGTCAGGAACCGGCTGAAGAAAACCAACCACGGCAGGATGCGCCTCAGCGTGCACCGGTCGTCGAAAAACCTCTCGGTGCAGCTGATCGATGATGTTCAGGGGCGCACGCTCGCGGCCGCCTCGACGCTGGAGCCCGCACTTGGGGTGATCGGCAAGAATAACGTCGAGGCAGCGGCTAAAGTGGGTCAGGCGATTGCCGAGCGCGCCAAGGCGGCGGGGGTCGAAGAGGTCTACTTCGACCGCGGCGGGTTTCTTTATCACGGCAAGCTGAAAGCGCTTGCCGATGCTGCCCGCGAGGGCGGTCTGAAATTCTGAGGATCGGATCATGGCAGAAAGAGATGGACGCGAGGGCCGGCGTGATCGCCGCGACCGCGACGACGACCGCGAGCCGGAATTCGCCGATCGCCTAGTGGCGATCAACCGCGTCTCCAAGACGGTCAAGGGTGGTAAGCGCTTTGGCTTTGCCGCTCTTGTGGTCGTGGGTGATCAGAAGGGCCGGGTTGGCTTTGGCTCGGGCAAGGCCAAGGAAGTGCCTGAGGCGATCCGCAAGGCCACTGAAGAGGCCAAGCGCACCATGGTGCGGGTGCCGCTGCGTGAGGGACGTACGCTTCACCACGATATCCAAGGGCGGTGGGGGGCTGGTAAGGTTGTGCTGCGTACGGCGCCGCAGGGCACCGGCATCATCGCGGGCGGTCCTTGCCGTGCGGTTTTCGAGATGCTGGGGGTTCAAGACGTGGTCGCCAAATCGACCGGCTCGCAAAACCCCTACAACATGATCCGCGCCACCTTCGACGGGCTGCAAAAGACCTTCTCGCCGCGCCAGGTTGCCTCGCGCCGCGGCAAGAAAGTCACCGACATTCTGCCCCAGCGCGAGGATACTCGCGCCGAGGCGGCACCGGCTCCGGCGGAGGCGTGATCTCATGGCCAAGTCCAAGACCGCAGCGCCCAAGACCATCGTGGTGCAGCAGATCGGCAGCCCGATCCGCCGCCCCGAAAAGCAACGCCGCACCCTGATCGGGCTCGGCCTTAACAAGATGCACCGCACGCGCGAACTGCAGGACACACCCTCGGTGCGCGGCATGGTCGCCTCGATCCCGCATCTGGTGAAGATCGTCGAAGAGCGCGGCTGAGGTCGCGCACCTTCCACAACACATAGGCCGTGGCGTGCGGGCCGCTCACCCGCGCGATCCGGCAGGAGATGAGCGATGAGACTGAACGAACTCCACGACAACCCCGGCGCCACCAAGAAGAAAAAGCGTGTCGCGCGCGGCCCGGGCTCGGGCAAGGGCAAGACCGCCGGGCGTGGCATCAAGGGCTACAAGTCACGCTCGGGTGCGACGGTGAAGGGTTTTGAAGGCGGCCAGATGCCGATCCACCGCCGCTTGCCCAAGCGCGGCTTCAATAACCCGTTCCGCAAGGAATTCGCAGTCACCAATCTGGGGGCGATCCAGGCGTTCATCGATGCCGGTAAGATCGACCCCAAGCAGCCCATCGATGAGACGGCGCTGATTGCTTGCGGTTTGGTGCGGCGCAAGCGCGATGGTATTCGCGTGCTGGCCAAGGGCGAGGTCACGGCCAAAGGCCTCAAGATCGACGTGACTGGCGCGTCCAAATCCGCCATCGCCGCCGTTGAAGCCGTGGGTGGTACGCTCACGACCAAGGCACCTGCGGCAGAGGAAACGCCCGCTGAGGGTTGATCCTAGCGCCCGCATGGGCAATTTGAGTGTGAGCGGGCCGCGCTAGGTCCGCCCCGTTTCTGCGCGCTCCAGGAGAAGCCGATGGCAACCCAAGCCGAACAGATGGCCGCTAACCTCAGCTGGGGGGCTTTCGGCAAGGCCAAGGATCTCCAGCAACGCCTGTTGTTTACGCTGGCGCTTCTGGTCGTCTACCGCGTCGGCACCTTCATCCCGCTGCCCGGGATCGATACGGTGCAGCTTCAGCAGTTTATCGAGCAGACCCGCGGCGGCATCATCGGCGTCTTCAACATGTTTGCCGGTGGTGCGGTCGAGCGCATGGCGATCTTTGCGCTTGGGATCATGCCGTATATCTCGGCCTCGATCATCATGCAGCTTGCGACCTCCATGGTGCCCGAGCTTGAGAAGCTCAAGAAAGAGGGCGAGTCGGGGCGCAAGAAGATCAATCAGTACACTCGCTATGGCACGGTTGGTCTGGCGACCGTGCAAGCCTATGGTCTGGCCGTTGGGCTGGAGGGGCAGGGCTTGGCGGTCGATCCGGGCTTTTTCTTTCGGGCCAGCGTGGTGATTACGCTGGTCGGCGGCGTGATGTTCTTGATGTGGCTTGGCGAGCAAATCACGGCGCGCGGCGTTGGCAATGGCATATCGTTGATCATCTTCGTCGGGATCGTGGCCGGGTTGCCGGGCGCCATGGCGCAGTTTTTCGAGCTTGGGCGCACGGGCCAGCTGTCGACGCTGCTCATCATCGCCATCATGGTCATGGCTGTCGGCGTGATCTACGGGGTGGTCTACATCGAGCGCGCGCAGCGGCGGATCTTGATCCAGTATCCCAAGCGCCAGGTCGGGCAAAAGATGTACGGCGGCGAGAACCAGTTTCTGCCGCTCAAGATCAACACCGCTGGTGTGATCCCGCCGATCTTCGCCTCTTCGCTGTTGTTGCTGCCGACCACGGTGGCCAGCTTCTCGGCCCAGACCGGTGATACTGGCTGGCTCGGCACAGTGGCGGCCTTGCTTGGCCATGGCCAGCCGCTGTTTTTGGTGCTCTTTGCCGCGCTGATCGTGTTCTTCGTGTTCTTCTACACGGCGGTGGTGTTCAACCCCGATGACGTGGCTGATAATCTCAAGAAACACGGCGGCTTTGTGCCTGGCATTCGCCCTGGCAAAAACACCGCGACATACCTCGATTACGTGCTGACTAGGCTCTCGGTGATCGGCGCGATCTATCTGGTGTTTGTCTGCCTGCTGCCCGAACTGCTCATCGCCAATGTGGGTGTACCATTTTACTTCGGCGGCACGTCGCTTTTGATCGTGGTGTCGGTGACTATGGACACTATCACCCAAATACAAAGTCACCTGATGGCGCACCAGTACCAGGGGTTGATCGAGAAATCCAAGATCCGGGGCAAGAAGCGCCCAGGCAAAAGCCGCGCTTGAGACGCGGTCATTACCGAAGGGGGAGGCATGAACATCATCTTGTTGGGGCCGCCGGGGGCCGGGAAAGGCACCCAGGCGCAGTTTTTGGTCGAGCGCGAGGGCATGATCCAGCTCTCGACCGGCGACATGCTGCGCGCCGCGGTTAAAGCGGGCACGGAGATCGGGCAAAAGGCCAAAGCTGTGATGGACGCTGGGCAACTCGTCTCCGACGAGATCGTGATCGGTGTCGTCTCCGAGCGCCTGGATCAGCCGGACACGGCAAACGGCGTGATCTTTGATGGCTTTCCGCGCACGACCGCGCAGGCAGAAGCGCTCGACAAGCTTCTAGCGGAGAAGGGGATGGCCCTTGATGCCGTCGTCGAGATGCAGGTGAAGGACGATATACTGGTCAACCGGATCAAGACCCGTGCTGCTCAGACCGGCGGCACCCGCGCTGATGACAACGAGGAGACGTTGAAAAAACGCCTCACGGTGTATCACGCCGAGACGGCGCCGCTCATCGAGTACTATGCGAAAACCGGCAAGCTGAAGACTGTGGATGGCATGGCACCCATTGACGCGGTGACAGCATCGATCAAGCTGGTGCTTTCCTGAAATTTCACTTGACACCGTCGGTTTAGGTGCATTCGAGGGGTTGCACCTACTGCGGTTCTGCGTATTATCCCCGCCTCATGGCAAAAGGCAAAGACGGGCTTAACCCGCGATGCCCCAAGCCCCAGACATTCGACACTTCGACCGACCGGCCCGCCGGACCCTGACCCGAGCCCGAATAGGGACATCCCATAGCCCGGCAGGTATACCGCCCGGGACAACAGACGGAGCACCGCACGTGGCGCGCATCGCAGGCGTTAATATCCCGACCGCAAAGAGGGTACCCATCGCCCTCACCTACGTCCACGGCATCGGCCACAACACGGCAAAGCAGATCTGCGAGGCAGTCAATGTCGCCGCCGAGCGCCGTGTTAATGAGCTTTCCGATGCCGAGGTGTTGGCGATCCGCGAATACATCGACGCCAATCTCACCGTCGAGGGCGATCTGCGCCGTGAGCGCGCCGTCGACATTAAACGTCTGATGGATCTCGGCTGCTACCGCGGTCTGCGCCATCGCCGCGGCTTGCCCGTGCGCGGCCAGCGCACCCACACCAACGCGCGCACCCGCAAGGGGCCCGCCAAGCCGATCGCCGGTAAGAAGAAGTAAGAGGACGCCATGGCGCGCGATAAGCGGACCGTCTCCCGCAAAAAGGTCTCGAAAAACATCACCGCCGGCGTGGCGCATGTCAATTCGACCTTCAACAATACCATGATCACCATCTCCGACGCCCAGGGCAATGCGATTTCCTGGTCCTCGGCGGGCATGATGGGCTTTAAGGGCTCGCGCAAGTCGACCCCTTACGCAGCCCAAGTCGCAGCCGAAGACGCTGGGCGCAAGGCCCAGGAGCACGGCATGCGCACGTTGGAGGTGGAGGTCCAGGGGCCGGGCTCGGGGCGCGAATCGGCGCTGCGCGCGCTCCAAGCGGTTGGCTTTCAGATCAACGCGATCCGTGACGTGACCCCAATTGCCCACAACGGCTGCCGCCCGCCCAAACGCCGCCGCGTCTGAGCGCCAGCGATAAGACTGCCGGCCTGCGCCCTATGCCTGGCGCGGGCTTTTCGCGTTTTCCTCGGGCGCGCTCGGACGGGATCCCCGAGCGCAGGAATGGAGGGCCGACGATGATCCACAAGAACTGGCAGGAACTGATCAAGCCCCGCAGTCTCGATGTCACGCCAGGGCGCGATCCGCGCCGTGTCGCCACCGCGGTTGCCGAGCCGTTGGAGCGTGGCTTCGGCCTCACCCTCGGCAATGCGCTGCGCCGTGTGCTGATGTCCTCGCTTCAGGGCGCGGCTATCGTGGCCGTGCAGATCGATGGTGTGCTGCACGAATTCTCGTCCGTCTCAGGCGTGCGCGAAGATGTTACCGACATCGTGCTCAATCTCAAGGGTATTGCGCTACGCATGGACGGTGATGGCCCCAAGCGCCTGCAGCTTAACGCCACGGGGCCCGGCGTGGTAACCGCGGCGGCCATCGTCGAGGTTGCGGGCATCGAGGTGATCAACAAGCACCACGTGATTTGCCACCTTGACGACGGCGCCAACTTTCACGCCGAGCTGACCGTCGATACCGGCAAGGGCTATGTGGCGGCCGACAAGAACCGTCCCGAGGACGCGCCCATCGGCTATATCCCGGTCGATGCGCTCTATTCGCCGGTGAAGAAGGTCTCCTATAAGGTCGATCCGACCCGTGAGGGCCAGGTGCTCGACTATGACCGCCTGTCGATCACGGTTGAGACCGATGGTTCGCTCTCGCCCGACGATGCGCTCGCCTACGGGGCGCGGATCTTGCAGGACCAGCTCCAGACCTTCATCAACTTTGAGGAGCCGCGCGATTCTGGGCGTGCGGAGGACGAGTCCGATCTGGAGTTCAATCCGCTCCTGCTCAAGAAGGTCGACGAGTTGGAACTTTCGGTGCGCTCGGCCAATTGCCTCAAGAATGACAATATCGTCTACATCGGCGACCTGATTCAAAAGACCGAAGCCGAGATGTTGCGCACGCCCAACTTCGGGCGCAAGTCTCTCAACGAGATCAAGGAAGTGCTCTCGACCATGGGGCTGCACCTCGGCATGGATGTGGTCGACTGGCCACCGGAAAACATCGAAGATCTGGCCAAGAAGTTTGAAGACCAGATCTAAGCCGAATGGGCCGGGGGATGCCTCCCGGCCCCAACCATAAAGCATAAACCCCGTAAACGGAGACACCCCATGCGCCACGGTAATGGTTACCGCAAGCTCAACCGCACCCACGAACACCGTAAAGCAATGCTCGCCAACATGGCCTGCTCGCTGATCCTGCACGAGCAGATCAAGACCACGCTGCCCAAAGCCAAGGAGATGAAGCCCTACGCCGATAAGCTCATCACCCTGGCCAAGCGCGGCGATCTGCATGCGCGCCGCCAGGCTTTGGCGACGCTGCGCCAGGAAGAGGCCGTCAAAAAACTCTTTGCCGTGCTCGGCCCCCGCTACGCTGAGCGCTCGGGCGGCTACACCCGCGTGCTCAGAGCCGGTTTTCGCTATGGCGATATGGCGCCCATGGCCCTGATCGAACTGGTCGACCGCGATCCGGAGGCCAAAGGCAAGCCCGACCGCGAACGTCTCGCCGCCGAGGAGGCCGCTGAGGACGCGTGAGCGCTCAGCGCTTGGTCTTGGGCGCGCGCGGGCTTAACTTCTGAAGGGCACCCAGCCATCCGGAGATGCCATGCTCGCGCGCCTGACCCCTCTCATCGCTCTGCTCGTGGCAGCCTGTGCCGCACCGCGCGTAGAGCCACTGCTGCCGGTCGTTCCGGCTGTCGCAGCGCAACCGGTGCCCAATCTGCTCCCCGCCCAAGTGCGCGCGCCGCAAAGCCGGGGCGAGATGCAACTCAGCTTCTCCCCCGTGGTCGAACGCGCCGCGCCCGCGGTGGTGACGATCTACACCCGCAAGCGCGTCCAGGCGCAGCGCAACCCATTTCGCGACGATCCGTTCTTTCGCCAATTCTTCGGCGATCTGCTGCGCGATCTGCCCAGCCAGCGCTCGCGCGTGATGACCTCGCTCGGCTCTGGTGTGATCGTTGACCGGCGCGGCATCATCGTCTCCAACCACCATGTCGTGGCCGGGGCTGACGAGATCACCGTCGCGCTGGAGGACGGGCGTGAGTTTGAGGGCCGCGTCGTCTTTGCCGATCGCAGTGTCGATATCGCCATCGTCGCCATTCGCGGTGGACGCAATCTGCCGGTCTTGGCGCTGCGTGACTCCGATACGCTGGCTGTGGGCGATCTGGTGCTAGCCATCGGCAATCCCTTCGGCGTTGGCCAGACTGTGACCTCGGGTATCGTCTCGGGGCTGTCGCGCTCGCTGCCGGGGGAGCGCCGGCGCCAGCAAGGCTATCTGATCCAGACCGATGCGGCGATCAATCCAGGCAATTCGGGCGGTGCGCTGGTCGATATGCAAGGCCGCTTGATCGGCGTGCCGACCTCGATTCTCAGCCGTTCAGGCGGCTCCAACGGCATCGGCTTCGCCATTCCGGCCAATCTGGTGCGCCGTGCGGTCGAGCGCATCGAGTGATGGATCTGTTCGAGCGCGCAGGGCAGACAACGCCCCAGCATAGCGCCGAGCCGCCGCGCCCCCTAGCCGAGCGCCTTCGCCCCAAGGCGCTTACTGAAGTGGTCGGGCAGGCGCATTTGCTGGCGCCCGATGCGCCGCTTGGCGCCATGGTCGGGGCGCGTTCGTTGTCCTCGCTGATCCTTTGGGGGCCGCCTGGGGTGGGCAAGACCACCATCGCGCGCCTTCTGGCCGAACACTGCGATCTCGCGTTTGTCCAGATCAGCGCGATTTTCTCGGGCGTGGCCGATCTGCGTAAGGTGTTCGAGCCCGCGCAGCACCGCCATGCCCAGGGCCGCTCGACGCTGCTGTTCGTCGATGAAATCCACCGCTTCAATAAGGCCCAGCAGGACGCCTTCCTGCCACACATGGAAAGCGGGGCTATTGTGCTGGTTGGGGCGACCACTGAGAACCCCTCTTTCGAGCTGAACGCGGCGCTTTTGAGCCGGGCGCAGGTGTTGCGTCTTACCCATCTGGGTGCCGACGATCTCAGCGCGCTGATCGCTCGCGCCGAAGCCGCGCTCGGGCCGCTGCCGCTCACCGATGCCACCCGCAAAACGCTGATCGCCATGGCCGAGGGCGATGGGCGTGCCTTGCTCAACCTGATCGAACAACTCGCCCAAGAAGCCGATCCCGGTGCGCCGCCCCTCACCCCCGAGGCGCTGGCCAAACGCCTCAGCCGCCGCGCGCCCTCCTATGACAAATCGGGCGATGGCCACTACAACCTGATCTCGGCATTGCATAAGTCGGTGCGCGGCTCCGATCCCGATGCCGCGCTCTATTGGCTCGCGCGCATGTTGGAGGCGGGTGAAGACCCCCATTATCTCGCGCGCCGCCTGTTGCGCATGAGCGTCGAGGACATCGGCCTGGCCGATCCCGATGCCCAGACCCATTGCCTCAATGCCTGGCAGGTGTTCGAGCGCCTCGGCTCACCCGAGGGCGAGTTGGCGCTGGCCCAGGCCGTGCTCTATCTGGCGCTGGCCCCCAAGTCCAACGCTGCCTACGCCGCCCTCAAGGCCGCGCGTAAGGTGGCTGGGCGTACCGGCTCCATGCCCCCGCCCGATCACATCCTCAATGCGCCGACCGCGCTGATGAAACGCCAGGGCTTTAGCGCGGGCTATGCGTATGACCACGACGCACCCGATGCGTTTTCGGGCCAGGCGTATTTTCCCGAGGGCATGGCGCGCGCGGCGCTCTATCATCCCGTCGACCGGGGTTTTGAGCGCGAGATGAAAAAGCGCCTCGATTATTTTGCGCGCTTGCGTCGAGAGCGGGGGGAGGGCGATGGATAAACTGGCTTTGGTGGCGCTTGGTGGCGCGGCGGGGGCGTCGCTGCGCTTTCTTGTCGTCTCGTGGGCAAGCCGGGCACTGCCTGGGTTTCCCTGGGGGACGCTGATCGTCAATGTCGTGGGCTCGGCGCTGATGGGCGTGATCGCCGTGGCGCTGATGGAGCGCTTTGGCGGCAGCCTCGCGCGCTTTGCGCCGCTGTTGATGACCGG
>JBCDHK010000072.1:0-12602 GCA_038750185.1 Pseudomonadota bacterium | reverse complement strand
AGTCGAGCAGGCGTTTGCCTTACTGCAGCGCCGCGGTGTCGGCCAGATCGCGTGCCTGCTGGACATAGTCCTCCAGGCGCTGCTTGCTGGCGCGCCCGCGCATGCGCGCATCGGCCACCTCTTCGAAGTTGCCGGTGTGATCGCCAACCATGATGATGCCGATCATGCCGAGCGTGGCATGGGGCTGGCAGTTGTAGAGGTAGGTGCCCTCGACATCGAAGGTGACTTCGATCTCTTGGTTGATCTTGCCTTTGAATTCTTCGGCGCCCGCCGGCACGACTTGGGCAATGGCGTTGTGGCCCTTGTCGGTGGCGAGAAAGCGCACTGTGTCGCCCACGTCGATCTTCAGCACGGGCGGATCGAACACCATGCGATCGCGACGGTTGTCGGGATCGGCATTGAGCATCTTGACTTCGTGGACTTCGCCAGCGGTGGCGATGCCAGCGCCGAGCAACAGAGCCAGCGCTGCAGCGATCGGGGTGCGAGTGGTCATAGTGACCTCCTTGGTTTAGACGTGTATCCGAGGGACTGGCCTCGTCTCATGACGCAAGAAGTGTGGCAAAGTCAGCGGCGTCCAAGCTTCTCGCGACGGAGTGCCACATGGACGGCCCTAGCTATCCTTCAAGGCGGTAGCGTTTTCGTAGCCTGGAAAAGCGGCGCTGTCGAGATGGGCTGCGAACTGGCGTCGCAGCGCCACATCAAGATCGGGCAGGCCCACCGGCAGTCCCAAATCCACCAGCGACGTCACACCATAGCCGCGAATGCCGCAGGGGACGATGCCCTCGAAATGACTGAGATCGGGTTCGACGTTGATCGCGATCCCGTGATAGCTGACCCAGGAGCGCACCCGCACCCCGATGGCCGCAATCTTGTCCTCGGCTGGCTGGCCGCCCGGCAGGGGCGGCTTGTCGGGGCGCGCCACCCAGACGCCGACCCGCCCGGCCCTGGTCTCGCCCTTGATGTGAAACTCTGCCAGCGTGGCCACGATCCAGGCCTCCAAGGCGCGCACAAAGCGGCGCAGATCGCGTCCGCGCCGGGTAAGATCGAGCATGACATACGCCACGCGCTGTCCGGGGCCGTGGTAGGTGTACTCGCCCCCGCGCCGGCTCTCATAGACGGGAAAGCGCTCGGGCGTGAGCAGGTCCTCAGCGCGCGCGCTGGTGCCGGCGGTGTAGAGGGGGGGGGTGTTCGAGCAGCCAGACGCACTCGGGCGCGCTGCCGGCACGAATGGCGGCCACACGCGCCTCCATCTCAGCCAGCGCGTCCGGGTAGGCAACCGGCGCATCGCTGATCCGCCATTCTAGGGAGGGCTTGGACATGGGCTGGGGGTACGCGCTCTGCGGTTTGGGCGCAAGCGGGCAGGCAACGTCTGGGAAGCGGCGCGGGTGGGAGAGCACGCAGGCGGGAAATTACGCACACGGGGCTTCACAAGCGCCGCGCGCTTTGCTAACTGCCGACACGTCCTCAGTGCGGTCGTGGCGGAACTGGTAGACGCGCAACGTTGAGGTCGTTGTCCCAGAAATGGGGTGGAAGTTCGAGTCTTCTCGACCGCACCAAGACACAGCAAAAACCCCCGCCTGGGCGGGGGTTTTGTTTTGAGTAGGCCCTGCTTACGCCACGAACTGGTCGAGCGTCTGGCGTAGGCGGTCGGTGATCTCGTCGATATGGCCACGCTCGGCAATGAAAGCGGGCGCGACGATGGCCACATCGCCGGTGAACTTCACATGGCAGCCATTCCAGAACAGCGCCTTTTGCATCGCCTGACCACGCCGCCCCGGCGCACCGTCATGGTGGACCTCGATGCCCGACATCATGCCGATGGTGCGGATATCGCGGACCAGCTCGTGGTCTTTCAGCGACATCATCGCCTCGGCGAAATAGGGCGCCATGTCGGTGGCGCGGGCAAACAGGCCCTCGCGCTCGTAGACCTCTTGGCTCGCGATACCCGCGGCACAGGCTGCGGGGTGGGCCGAGTAGGTGTAGCCGTGGAAGAATTCGATGGCGTTCTCGGGCGAGGCGTTGGTCACGGTCTCGTAGATGTCGTCGCTGGCCGCCACCGCGCCCATGGGGATCGAGCCGTTGGTCAGCGCTTTGGCCATGGTGCAGATGTCGGGGGTGACGCCGAACAGCTGCGAGGCGAACGGTGCGCCAAGGCGCCCGAAACCGGTGATGACCTCATCGAAGACCAACAGGATGCCGTGCTCATCGCAGATCTCGCGGATGCGCTCCAGATAGCCCACCGGCGGCACCAGCGTGCCCGTGGAGCCCGCCACCGGCTCGACGAAGACCGCTGCGATGGTCGAGCCGCCGTAGGTCTCGCAAAAGCGCTGCAGATCGTTGGCCATCTCGACGCCGTCCTGCTGCGGACGGCCCTCGCAGAACAGCTCGCGCCCGGTCCAGGTGTGGCGCATCATCACCACGCCCGGCATGGTGACGGGGAAGCCTTCGCGGTTTTTCACCATCCCCGAGAGCGAGACGCCGCCGATGTTAACTCCATGGTAAGCCCGCTCGCGCGACACAAACCGCAGTCGCTGCGACTGGCCGCGGGCGCGGTGGTAGGCCATCACCATCTTGAGCGCGGTGTCGATGGCCTCCGAGCCCGAGTTGACGAAAAACACGTGGTTGAGCGGCTCGGGCAATAGGGCCGCCACCTTGCGTGCCAGCTCGAACGAGCCGGGGTGGCCGACCTGGAAGTGGGGCGTGTAGGAGTTGGCCAGCAGCTGCTTGTGCACCGCCTCGGCGATCTCGGGGCGGCAGTGACCTGCGGGTGAGCAAAACAGCGCCGACGAGCCGTCGATCACTTGGCCGCCCTTGTGATCGGTGTAGTACATTCCCTCACCGCGCACGACCAGGCGCGGGTTGTCCTTGAAGTCGCGGTTGCCGGTGAAGGGCATCCAATGTTCTTCAAGGGAGTTGGTGCGGTCGGCGTCGGCGACGTTGATGTCGTGCATGGGAGCGGTCTCTCTGTTAAATTTTCACCACCATAGGACAAGGCGCGCAGACCAGAAAGCCCATTCCCGTCTTATGGACCGGCAAGCGCGACGGCGAGCCGGCTTGAGACTGCGTCACGATGTCGCGCTATACGTCGTAGAATGCGCTCGGTCCCGGGCGCGTGAATCGGTTGCCAATCATGCACGCCTGGGGGCGCTTCCTCTGGCAGATAGAACTGGCGAAAATCCGATCCGGCGCCGGGCTTTTGCGCGTCATAGGCGGCAATCTTGGCCTCGCGCTCGTGGCGGGCATAGCAGATCCAGTTGAAGTGCCAGAGACAAGCCTCGCCCGGCAAATACCCGAGCCGGGTTGGATCGATGGCAAAGCCGGGGGTGTGGATTTCAGTCGCGATCTCGACGGCGCTGCGGCGCAGGATGCGGTATTGCCAGTCTTGGCCCTCCGGGCCGAATATCGTGTTGTGTGCGCGCTCGATGCGACCGTCTTTGAGGCGCAGCCAAGCTCTAGTGGAGCCAAGAAAATCAGGGTGTTGCGTGTCGTGCCCCAGCCCGTGGATGGTCTCGATCAGGGCATCGGAGGGCAGCTCGTCACCGTCGAGACGCACGATCCAATCACAGTCGAGCGCGTCAATTACCGGGGCCAGCATGGTCTCCGCGCGCGGCGCCGTGGGGTGCACCAGCGCCAGGCGGGGGCAGTGCCGGCGCGCCAACAAGCGAAACGCCCAGGAGGCACTGGCATCGACGATCCAGATCGGATCGAGGCCACGCGCGCGGTAAAACTGCACCAGAATGCCGATCCACCAGATATGGCGCACCGGGATGACGATCTCGACCCGGCGCCCTGGCCCACCGTGGATCAAGGGGGCGGTCAACACCGCAGTCGCACTTCCAGAGCGCCGTTGTTCAGCATGGATTTCACATCGGCCAGTCGCGCGCCTACCCGAGCGCGCACACCGCCATCTTCAAGCAAGCCATGCGGCGCAATCAAGGCCGGCTTGCAGAGAGTGCTGGAGCTGTGCGGCGCGAATCCGCCTATATTGTGCACTGCAGCATAAAACATAGGAGCAACTGAGACCATGTCCCTCTTCGATGATGCCTACGCTTTGCCCTCCATCGACACCAGTGCCAGCGTTTTGAGCGCCTATGGCGACATCGCCGCTTCTGAGCGCGCCCGCCAAGCCCACGCCGGTTTTGCCCGCCTCGACGCCCACGCCCTCGCCAGCCTGGAACTGACCCGAGAGGCCCTGGTACGCCAAGCGATGGCGCGCGCCTTTTAGACTTCGACCACGACCGAGCCTAGGCACTCCCCTGCGCCGACCGCGTCGTGGGCTGCTGGGGTGAGCGACAGCGGAAACGTCTCAGCCACGGCATGCGAGAGCGCGCCCTCTGACAGCCAGCGCGCCAGATCAGCTTCGCCGCGGCGCCGGCGCGTGTCGTCGAGCAGATACAGCAGCAGCATCCAAAGCCGCACATTGCGAAACATCAGCGGATAAAACGGCAGCGTGGGCGCCATCGCCTTGGCCGAGCCATAGGCGACAATACTGCCGCCCTCGGCAATCATCCGCTCCGTGGCGGCGAGATTGGCGCCGAACTCGACCTCGATCAGCCGGTCGACGCCGCGGCCCTGGGTGATCTCCAGCACGCGCTCGGCGATGTCGTCGCGGGTGTAATCGAGCACATGGTGGGCCGGATTGGCGTGGGAGGAGGCATGGGCCGCCTTGGCCGGCCCCGAGACCGTGGCGATCACCTGGGCGCCCGAGAGCGCGGCCATCTGTACCGCATAGCGCCCGACGCGCCCAGCAGCCCCCGTCACCAGGATGGTCTGCCCCGCGACCGGGCCATCGCCCAAGACGGCGGCCCAGCCGGTCAGGGCCGGAATGCCGAGACAGGCGCCCTCGATGAAGCTGGTGGGGCCGGGCAGGGGCACGGCTTGGGCGGCGGGCAGGCAGATCGCCTCTGCGGCAGTGCCAAAAGCACGGCGCCACTGCGCATTCCAAAGCCAGACCCGCTGGCCGATGCGCCTCGGATCGACCCCCTCGCCCACGGCCCAGATCGTGCCGGCGCCATCGGAGTGGGGCACGACGCGCGGGAAGGCCATGGTGGCCCCAGGGCGCGCGCCGGCGCGCAGCTTGACGTCGGAGGGGTTGACCCCCGAGGCCGCCACCCCGACCAAGACCTCGCCAGGGCCGGGATCGGGGGTGGGCACCTCGCCGTAGTGCAACACGTCGGCTGCTGGGCCAAAACGCTCGTACCAGACCGCCCGCATCACCAGGCCCCAGCGCAGGCCGCGTTCATTCGCTGGCCTGGGTGCGTTTGAGTTGTTTGAGGCGCAGCTTGGTGATCTGCTGGCGCTCGCGCTCCAACACCTCGAAGCGCACGCCGTGGAAGGCGAACACCTGCCCCTCGGTCGGGATCGCCTGGGCTTCGTGGATCATCAAACCGGCGACGGTGGTGGCTTCGTCATCGGGCAGATCCCAGTCGCAGGCGCGGTTGAGGTTGCGGATCGACATGGAGCCCGGCACCACCATCGCCCCCCCCGGCTCGCGCACCAAGCCCTCGGCCTCGACGTCGTGCTCGTCCGCGATCTCGCCGACGATCTCCTCCAGGATGTCTTCGAGGGTGATGAGGCCCTGAAGCGAGCCGTATTCGTCGACCACCAGCGCAAAGTGCTGGCGGCGCTTGAGAAAGGCGCGCAGCTGATCATCGAGCGGGCGGGTGTCGGGGATGAACCAGGGCTTCATCGCCACACTCATCACATCGAGTTGGGCGATGCCCTCGCCAAGGCCGCCGGCGTTCTCCATGGAGCGGTGGACGGCGCGCAGGAGATCTTTGGCGTGGAGTACGCCGACGATGTTTTCGGGCTCGCCGCGCCAGAGCGGAATGCGCGTGTGCGGGCTCGCCAGGCAATAGGCGACGATCTCCTCGGGCGGGGCATCAGCGGAGATGGCGGTGATGTCGCGGCGATGGCGCATCACCTCGGCCACCTCGCGCTCGCGCAAGTCCAGTGCGGCGAGCAGGCGGTCGCGCTCCTCGCGCTCGACCCCGCCCTCGGAGTGGTGCAGCGCAATGGTGCCGCGGATCTGCTCGTAGGGGGCCAGGGCATGGGCGTTGGGATCGATGGTGACGCCGATCACCTTGAAGGCCAGCCGGACCAGCCAAGTGATCGCCCCCACCACCGGCGCAAACACGCGCACCACCACCTGGATCACCGGGGCGACGCGCATCGACGACTGGTTGGCGGTGGTGATGGCGTAGGTCTTGGGCGCGACCTCGGCAAAGATGGTGACCAGCGCGGTCATCACCAGCGTGGCATAGGCGACGCCGGTTTCGCCGACCAGTCCGGTGAAGAACACCGTCGCCAAGGCGGTGGCGAGCACGTTGACCAGGTTGTTGCCGAGCAGGATCGAGCCGATCAGGCGCTCGTTGTCCTCGGTCAGGCGCAAGGCGATGCGCGCGCCCCGCGAGCCTTGGGCGGCGTAGTGGTGCATGGTGGCGCGGTTGATCGCGGTCAGCGCGGTCTCCGAGCCTGAGAAAAACCCCGACAGGGTGAGCAGAAACAGGACGGCGAAGGCGGTCCACCAGAGGGCGGGATCCATGGGAGGTCTCCTTGGAGCAGTTGCCGCCTCTGGTTATGGTTTTGCACCGCGCGCCGGACAAGCCCTGGGCGCTCTGTCGGGGGTTTGTTGGCGCTTAGCGGTTGAGTGGTGGGTCGAGGTGGTCACAGAGGCGCCGTGCGGCTTCGGTGTGGGGCTGGAAATCTGCTGGCGCGGGGGTGTGGATCAGCAAAAAGCGCGCGCCGCGCCGGCGGGCGAGGCCCAGGGGCGCCTCGGTGTCGAGGGCATGGCGCAGATCATCGGCGGCGCCGACAAACAGCACCGTATCGTGGCTGGCCAGGGCATAGACCACGTTGGCTCGGTCGGGCCAGAGATCGAGCGGAAAGCGCTCAAAATCGTAGTGGGTATCGATGCCGTCGAAAAAGCGGCTGCGATCGGCCAGGCCTGGGGTGTGGTAGAGCGTCTCGAAGGGCATGTCAGTGGCTGGCATGGCATGGACCGCGGTCAACGCCGCTGCGGGCGTGGCGGACGGCAGGCCAATGGCAGTGTCCTGTATCAGAGAGGCAGCGCCACCGGCAGGCGTGAACTCGTATTGGGCAGACATGGCCGATACTCCTTGCACAATGCGCGCCGGTTGGGGGTGCCGGATTAACTGCCGCTTTCTTCAGGCAGGGGTTGTATTGCGTAAGTGGCGCTCCCGTTCGACGCAGAGGAGACAGTAAATGGTATGCATGCTCTCCTTGGCGAGCGTGCCCCTTCATTTTATGCGACTAGGGTGAGTGAGAGATTAATAGCGTCTCGCCCGCGCCACACCTCGCTCGATCCCGGCCAGTCCGGTTGCCCCAGTCCGGTTGCCAAGGACAAGCTCAAGCCGCACGGGCACGCGTCAGGATTGGCACCAGCGAAAAGAAAAACTCGCCCTCGGCCTGGGCCTTGTCCAGTTCCCCCAGCCACAGATCGGTCCGCGCGCGCGGGACGCCCTGGTGCTCGGCATGGACGGCCATCAGCCGGGCAATGCCCCAGGCAAAAGCGTCCGGGTGCAGATCGGGATCGACCACGGGCACGGGATAATGGCGCACCTCGGCAAAGCCCGCGCGCACCAGCATGGGCGGCAGCCGCGCCGGAAGATCGGCGTGGGCGGCGTGGGTCGACCACGCATGGGCAATCTCAGCGGTCAGCGCCGGATCGGGGCCGTGCCAGAAAGCCGAAGTCCAGTTGACGGCTAGACACAGAAGCCTCCCCCCGGGCTTGAGCACGCGGCGAATCTCGGCCAGTGCGGCCGGTGCATCGCCGACGTATTCGAGCGTTTGCACGGCGACGGCGGCATCGAAGACCGCATCATCCCAATCGAGCGCACAGACATCGCCGACATGGGGCAGGGCGCCTGGCACACCGCGGCAGGCCTCGCGCGCGGCCAGGATCTGATCGAGCGAGACATCCACCCCCGCCGCCAGCCCATGCGCGCCTGTGGCCAAGGCGATCTCGCGCAAGAGCAGCCCCGCGCCGCAGCCGACATCGAGCACGCGCTCGCCGCGGTGGGGTTCAAGCGCCGAGAGCACTGCCTGGCGCCGCGCTGCCAAGGCGCCGCTTTGTGCCAGGCGCTGCTGCAAGGCGGCGATACGGCCGATAAACTCCATGGGTTCTCTTAAGTCACGGAGTGCATTGGCGCCAGGGCCGGCCTCGACTGGACGCGGTTGAGAAATTACTGACCAGCAACAGTTCTAACTGTGCATAAAATTCATGAATAGAACCTAAACAAGCCACGGAGGGACGCATGCTGCTCACTGAACGCCATATCGATGCGCTGCACCGCTCCTGGCAGGCGCTGCGCACGGATTTTTCGGGGTTTGCCGGCCTCTTCTACCGCCGGCTGTTCACCATCGCGCCCTACATGAAGCCGCTGTTTCCAGCCCAGACACGCACCCGCATGTTGATGTTGCGCACGGCGATGGGTGGGGTGGTGGCGCGTCTCCTCCAGCCTGAGCGCATCGCCGCGGCTGCTCACACCCTGGTGCGCCGCGCGGCCCGCCTGGGTCTGCGTCGCCGTGACCATCCGCCGATCGGCGAGGCGTTGCTGTTTGCCCTCGAAGCCCGGCTCGGCGCACGTCTGGATGCGCGCGCGCGCGATGCTTGGATCATCGCCCATGCCAGCTTCATGCGGCGCATGGCCGAGGTGGAGGTGGCGCCCACTAAGACCGGAGGCCGTGGCAAAGGCCCTGTCGCCTCTGACGGATCAGGCGTGCTCGCGCTGCCCTGACTTGCGCCCAGGGCGCGCAGGCTCCATCTCTTGGCCAACTAAGGAGCGCGAGGCCCCATGCCCTATCCAATCCTGGCCGTGCTTCTGGCGGTTGCGAGCGTTTTTGCAACCGCGCCCACCACCGACGCGCAGGTGCGCCCCTACCGGGTGCCCTCGGCGGCCTTTGAGCATAGCACGCCTGCCACGTCGTTCTCACGCCAGCGCCAGCGCCTCGATGCGATCAAGCTGCAACAGCGCCGCCAAGCGATGCCGTCTGGGGGGGCGTCTCGGGCAGGCGAGCGCGCCTCGCTCCAGCGTGATCTCTCGCGCAGCCGTCTACAGCGCCAGCGGCTGCACCAAAGCGGGCGGGAGCAAGGTCCGGGCTGGCTGATCCTAGAGCAAAACCTCGACGCCCTGGAGCGGCGCACGCGCGATCCTCGGCTAGCCCGAGAGCGCCGCGAGGGTGAGGCGTTGCGCCCGCGGGAGAAAGCGGTTTCGCGGGGCAGTGCCGCGATATCCGTTCCCATGGGACAGCGCACACGCGTGATCACCCCCGCGATCCCCCCCAGGATCCCCGAGGTCGATCTCGACCTCGGGCGTTTTGGCAACCGCTGAGGCGCGTTACTTCTGCAACTCCGTCCAGATCGCCGTGTAGAGCTTTTGCACCTCAGGCGAACAGGTCTCGGTAAACTGCCCCGCCGCCGCCAGTTCGGCTGGGATATTGACCTCTGGCGCGGTCTTCATGTCCTCGGGCATGAAGGCCTCCGAGCCATCGATGCCATTGGCATAGCGGGCGAACTCGGAGATGAGGGCGGCATTCTCGGGCGCCATGATGAAGTTCATGAAGGTCTTGGCCTCCTCGACGTTTTGCGCATCCGAGAGGATCGCCACCGAATCCATCCAGACGATAAAGCCCTCCTGCGGATAGCCATAGGCCACGTCCTCATTGGCCAGGCGCGCGCGGAAGGTCGAGCCGTTCCAATTGACCGAGGCCATCACATCGCCAGCGCCCATGCGCTCGGTCATGCCATAGTCCATGGACATCCAGTGCTCGGAGGCGGCCACTAGCGTATCGCGGACCTGCTTGAGGACGGTCAGATCATCGGTGCAGGGCTCGCCGCCCACATACATGATCGCCAGCCCCATGACATCGACCATCTCGGGCACGACATTGACCTTGCCCTTGAGCGCCTCGGGGGGGTCCATGAAGATGGCCGAGGTGTTGATGTCGCCGTCATAGACCGAGGTGTTGACGGCGATGCCCGTGGTGCCCCACTGCCAGGGCACGGTGTAGCGCCGGTCTGGGTCCCAATCGGGGTCGCGCCACTGGTCGGAGACGTTGGAGAAGTTGTCCATAAGATCGGGGCGGGCCTCCAGGAGCAGCCCCTCCTCGATCCAGATCGGCACGTAGGTGTGGCTCGGCACGACGATGTCGAAGCCGTGGCCGCCGGCCTTGACCTTGGCCAGCGCCGTGTCGTTGCTGTCGTAATCGGTGAGCGTGACTTCGATGCCGGTCTCGGCTTCGAATTTCTCGATCAGGGCGGGGTTGGTGTAGTTGCCCCAGTTGAAGATGTTGAGTTGGCCCTCGGCCAGGGCTGGGGTGGTGGCCAGAGCCACCAGGGCGGTGAGTGTGCGGGTCATGGCAATCTCCCTGTTGATTGGTTGCATCTAAGCACGCTTGCGCGTGAGCACAAAGAACAGCGTCACGATCAAGGCCGAGACGCCGAGCAGCACGGTGGAGATCGCGTTGATCTCGGGCGTGATCTGGCGGCGCAGTTGGCCGAGCATGTAAGTGGGCAGGGTGTCTTGGCCTGCGGTCTTTACCAGTTCGGTGATGACCACGTCGTCGAGCGAAATGACAAAGGCCAGCATGGCGCCAGCCAGGATCCCAGGCGCCATCAGCGGCAGCGTCACGCGGCGAAAGGCGGCCCAGGGGGGGGCGTAGAGATCGGCGGCGGCGGTCTCTAGCGTGGCGTCCAGGCCCTCCAGTCGGGCGCGGATCGGCAGATAGGCAAAGGGGATGCAAAACGCGGTGTGGGCGGCGATCAGGTAGCCAAGCCCCTGATAGCCCGTCGCCTGCTTGACCCCGGCAAAGGCGATGAGCAGCGCCGTGCCGGTGACGATCTCGGGCACCATGAGCGGCTGGTTGATCAGCGCATAGACCGCCGTGCGCCCGCGATACGGCCCGGTGCGCGTCGTGCCCAGCGCCGCCATCACCGCGATCAGCGTGGCGAAGGCGGCTGCAAAGACTGCAACGATGAGCGAGCGCAGCGTGGCGTCCTGGACGCGCTCGTTCTGCCAGGCGGCTTGGTACCAGCGCCAGGAAAAGCCCTCCCAGACGCCAAGCGTCGCGCCCGCGTTGAAAGAATAGGCGACCAGCGTCACCAGCGGCGCGTAAAGGGCCACGAAGGCGATGAGCGCAATGGTGGTAAAGCCGCGCTGGCGGCGCACGTCGAAGCTAGCCATCGCGGGCCGCTCGCTGGGCTGCACGCACGTAGATCAGAAGCGCCGCCATCACCAGAGCAAGCAGCGCAATGGAGAGGGCCGCGCCGAGGGGCCAGTTGCGCCCCTGGCCAAACTGCAACTCGATCAGGTTGCCGAGCATCATGTTCTTGCCCCCGCCCAGGATGCGCGGCGTGACATAGGCGCCGAGGGCGGGCACGAACACCAAAATGCACCCAGCCACGAGGCCAGGGCGGACAAGCGGCAAGATCACCCGCCAGAGCACGGCGGTGCGGCGGGCGTAGAGATCATAGGCGGCTTCGATCAGGCGAAAGTCGAGGCGTTCTAAGGCGGCGTAGAGCGGCAACACCATGAGCGGGAAGTAGACATAGGCCATGCCCGCCAGGATCGCGCCGTCGGTGTAGAGCATCTGGATCGGCGCCTCGGTCAGCCCCAGTCCCATCAGCGCCGAGTTGATCAGGCCCTGGTTGCGGATCCACTCCAGCATGGCGAAGGTGCGGATCAGCAGGTTGGTCCAAAACGGGATGGTGACCAGGAAGAGCCACAGGTTGCGCTGTTCGGGCGGGCGCGTGGCGATAAACCAGGCGGTGGGAAAGCCGAGCACCAGACAGATCAGCGTGGTCAGCCCCGCCAGCCACAGCGAGCGCCAGAAGATCGAGAGATGGGCCTCGGCGATGCCGACGTCGCCGGTAAAGATATCGCGGCTGAAAAACACCTCGAACCAGCCTTGGGTGGAAAACACCCACTCGACACCGCCATAGTCGCCAGCTTCGAGAAACGAATAGACCAGCATGATCGCCAGCGGCCCGGCGGCAAACAGCATGAGCCAGAAAAGGGCGGGCAGGTTCAGCAGCCAGAGGCGGCGCAAGCGCGTGTCCTGGATGCTGCGCTCGGGCGGCTGCGAGGCCGTATCGCGCGGCGCCATCCTCAGTCTCTCAAAACCTGCGCCGCACCAGGGGCGAGCGCGATGCCAAGGCGTGTGCCAGGGCTCGGGGGCGGCGCACCAGTGCCGGCGTTTTGCACGCGCATCGTAAAGGGCGTGCCGGTGTCGAGACGCATACGCACCTGGGTGTCGGTGCCGAGAAACACCGCCTCCTCGACCGTGCCGGCCAGCACGCCGTCCTCAGGTGCGACGGGGCGGGCGTGCTCGGGACGGATGGCGAGGGCGACCTGGCCCTGGGGCGTGTGGCCCGCGGGGAGGGCGGCCTCGATCTCGGTGCCGCTGTCCAGGCGCAGCCGAGCCTTGGTGCCAGAGACGCCCAGCACCTCCGCGTCGAGAAAATTGGTGTCCCCGATGAAATCGGCGACAAAGCGCGTCGCCGGGTGGTCGTAGATCTCGCGCGGGCCCCCGGATTGGAGCACCCGCCCGGCATTCATCACCGCCAGGCGATCGGAGAGGGT
>JBCDHK010000071.1:0-12685 GCA_038750185.1 Pseudomonadota bacterium | reverse complement strand
GGCCACGTCGAGGTGCTGCGCGATGAAGCGGTCAACGCCCGCATCGTCGAGGCTTTTCGCGAAGAGGGCGCCGATGCCTGGTTTGCCGAGGGCGCTTGCGAGCGCTTCCTGGAGGGCGTCCCTGAGGCCCACACTTGGCAAAAGGTCGATGACATCCTCGACGTCTGGTTCGACAGTGGCTCGACCCACGCCTTTGTGCTGCGCGACCGGGCCGACGGCGTCTGGCCGGCAGACGTCTACCTGGAGGGCACCGACCAGCACCGCGGTTGGTTCCACTCCTCGCTCTTGCAAGCCTCGGCCACGCGCGGGCGTGCGCCCTATAAGGCCGTCCTCACCCACGGCTTTACCCTGGACGAGCACGGGCAGAAGATGTCGAAATCGCTCGGCAACACCATTGTCCCTGAGGAAGTGGTCAAGCAATACGGCGCCGACATCCTGCGCCTTTGGGTGGCCCAGGCCGACTACTCCGCCGATCAGCGCATCGGGCCCGAGATCCTGAAGGGCACCGCCGACAGCTACCGCCGCCTGCGCAACGGCTTTCGCTTTATGCTGGGCGCCCTCTCGGGCTTTTCCGAGGAGGAGCGTGTAGCCCCTGAGGAGATGCCCGAACTGGAGCGCTGGGTGCTCCATCGCCTGGCTGAACTCGACCCCGAAGTGCGCCAGGGCTATGCGCGTTTCGACTTCCAGGGCGTGTTCCAAAAGCTGTTCAACTTCGTGACCGGCGATCTCTCGGCCTTCTACTTCGATGTGCGCAAGGACGCGCTCTATTGCGACGCCCCGAGCTCGCTCAACCGCCGCGCTTGCCGCACGGTGCTCGCCCTCCTCTTCGAGCGCCTGACGACGTGGCTCGCCCCGATCCTGGTCTTCACCATGGAGGAGGTCTGGCTCTCGCGCCATCCGGGCGAGGACGCCTCGGTCCATCTGGTCGATTTCCCCGAGACGCCCGCCACGTGGCGCGACGAGGCGCTGGCCATCAAATGGGCGCGCGTGCGCCGAGTGCGGCGTGTGGTCAACGGCTGTCTGGAACTGGCACGGCGCGACAAAACCATTGGTGCCTCTCTCGAAGCCGCGCCGGTCCTCTATCTCAGCGACCCTGCGCTGGCCGAGGCGGTGGGCTCGGTCGATATGGCCGAGGTTTGCATCGTCTCGGGGCTTACCCTGCGTGTGGGCGAGCCGCCCGCTGGCGCCTTCTGCCAGGACGACCCTACCATCGGTGTGGTCTTTGCGCGGGCTTCGGGCGCCAAGTGCGAGCGCTGTTGGAAGGTGCTCGAAGACGTCGGCAGCCACGGGGTTGCGGGTGTTTGTGCGCGTTGTGCGGCGGTGCTGGCGGGGTAGGGCTATCGGCTGCGCCTGAGGTGAGGCGATGGTGCGGGGCAGGGGGCTTGGCCCTTGTCCCGTATCCAGGCAGCGCGCGCCCCAAAACCAACCCGACCGCGCCCCATTTCCGTCTAAATCCAGCGCTAAACCTCAGATTGTAGTAAAGCGGTCGCGTTGGGCCGGGTTTTGAAGGAGGGTTTCATGCGTCGTCTCCTGCGACTTTGTACGGTCGCCCTCTTGGCAGCAGGCTCGCTCGTTGGGGCAGCCGTGCCCGATCTCAACCAAACTGGGGCCGTGCGTCCTGTGGCCGAAACGGTGGATCTGCCGGAAATCGCCACCCTCGGCTGCAAAGACATGCAAGACACGCTGGCTTGGATCGACCGTTCAGGGTATCGCGGGTTCGATCCGCTGCCCAAGGACCACCCCGATTATGCGCTGTTTCTCTACGAGGACCGACTGGCGAGCGCCTTTTTCCACGCCTGCACCCACAACACCGTGCGCTGATCCGGCGTACCAGAGTACGCATCGGAGAGCGCCGCATGGCTGTGGCGTGTAAGCAGGGGCGCCCGAATTGGCGCCTTTTGTTGTTGGTGGCTGGCGTCATCTTTGTGGCGGACCGCGCCAGCAAACTGGCGGTGATCGATTGGATCGCCTTGCCCGAGATTGGCCGGCTCGATGTCTTTCCGCCCTATCTCAACTTCGTCATGGCTTGGAACCGCGGCATCAATTTTGGCCTTGGTAGCTCAGCCGACATGCGCTGGCTGTTGGTCGCGGTGGCGGTCATCATCTCAGCCGGGCTGGCGTGGTGGGCGCTGCGCCGCGGTGGGGCGGCCCTGCTCTGGGGGGCGGGGCTGGTGATCGGGGGCGCGCTTGGCAATGCCTACGACCGGGTGCGCTACGGCGCGGTGGCCGATTTTCTCAACATGAGTTGTTGCGGGATCGACAACCCCTTCGCCTTCAACATCGCCGATGTGGCGATTTTCGCCGGCGCCCTCTTGATCGCCTACAAAGCCTGAGACGATATGCAGAGGTGCAGGGTGTACAGCCTTGCCTAAGATGCGAGGCCGGGCTCAAAGCGATAACAGGCCCGCCCAGACGAGAGGTCTTCATGCGCAAATCCGCCCTCACCGTTCTCGCCCCGCTGGGACTGGTCGTGGCTCTTGCCGGGTGCGAGACCCTGGGCAATCCGATCGCGGCCATGCGGGCCAAAAAGGAAGGCCCCGACGAATTCCAAGTGCTCGCGCGCAAACCGCTGCGCCTGCCGGGCGAGACCCGGCCCCAAGCCTTGCCGCTGCCCAGGCCCGGTGCGCCCTCGCCCCTTGATCGCGACCCCCAGGCCGATGCCATCGCCGCACTGATCGGCACCCCCGAAGGCACCGCGCCCGCGCCCACCCAGCGCCCGCCAAGCGCCGCCCAAGTGAGCCGCGGCGAAGCGGCGCTCTTGGCCGCCGCCGGTGCGCCAGGGCAGGGCTCGCAGATCCGCACCCAGATCGCCACCGAAAACGCCACGCGCGCTGCTAACGCACCCTTTGAGCCACCGACCATCTTCGAGGTGCTCTCCAGCGACGAGTTCGTCGATCCCGCCACCGTGATCGACCCCGAAGCCGAAGCCGAGCGCCTGCGCGAACAGGGCACCCTGGCCCCCACCAGACCACGCCGCGCGCCCCAGATCGAGGAAGACGATGGGCTGATCTTTTAGCCCGTCGAGGCCTGACGCTGGCGTGAATGCCCGCCTTGGCGCTGGCGAAACGCTGCGCGCGTGCCTATCTCCTTGCCAACGCACAAGACAAGGGAGACGGCATGATCCTGCGATCCGCAGCGGCAGCCCTGGCGCTGACCGCATCCACCTTCGCCGCGGCCGAGCCCGCCATCACCACTTTCACCCTCGACAACGGCCTGCAAGCGGTGGTGATCGAAGACCACCGCGCCCCCGTCGTCACCCACATGGTATGGTATCCAATCGGCTCAGCCGATGAGCCCGCGGGCAAATCGGGCATCGCCCACTTCCTCGAACACCTGATGTTCAAAGGCACCGACGAAATCCCCGAAGGCGCCTTCTCCAAGATCATCGCCGCCAACGGTGGCACCGATAACGCCTTCACCTCCTATGATTACACCGGCTACTTCCAACGCATCGCCGCCGACCGCTTGGGCCTTGTGATGAAGATGGAGGCCGACCGCATGCGCGATCTGGTCATCACCGATGCGCTGGCCGACACCGAGCGCGACGTGGTGCTCGAAGAGCGCAACCAGCGCGTCGACAACAACCCCGGCTCGCTGCTTGGCGAACAGATGAACGCCATGCTCTACCGCAACCACCGCTACGGCGTGCCCATCGTCGGCTGGCAGCACGAGATCGAGAGCCTGACCCGCGACGACGCCATGGACTTCTACGCGCGCCACTATGCGCCGGATAATGCCTATTTGATCGTGGCCGGCGATGTCACGCCCGAGGAGGTCGAGCGTCTGGCCATCGAACACTACGGCCCGCTGGAGGCGGCAGGGCGCCCGCCCGAGGTGCGCCCGCAGGAGCCGCCGAGCCTCACCCCGCGCCGGATTGCGCTGGAGGATGAGCGCGTGCGCCAGCCCTATATCGTACGCTACTATCTGGCCCCGACCCGCGGCACCGGCGACACTGAGACCGCGGCAGCGCTCTCCGTCTTGGCGCAGATCCTGGGCGACGGCATCACCTCGCGCTTTGCCCAGGCCATGGAGGCCGGCGACAAGACCGCCATCAGCACCGGCGCCTGGTATTCGGCCAAAAGCCGCGATCCGTCCTCCTTTGGCATCTACGCCGTGCCGGGGGCGGAGGTCGAGCTGGCCACGGTCGAGGCGGGCCTCGATGCGGTTCTCGCCACCCTAAAAGAAGAGGGCCCGACCGAGGCCGAACTGGCCCGCGTTAAACGCCTGATGCGCGCGGCGATGATTTATGCCCAGGACAGCCAGTCCTCGCTCGCCCGGCGCTACGGCTCGGGGCTGGTGATCGGGCTCAGTGTCGAGGACATCCAAAACTGGCCCGCCATGATCGAGGCCGTCACCGCCGAGGACGTGCGCCAAGCCGCCCGCACCTACCTGACCCTGGAACGCTCGGTCACCGGCTGGCTGGAGCGCAAAGAGACCGAAGAGGAGCAGGGCTGATGCGCACTCTCACCCACATCGCCGCCATGACCGCATTGCTCGCCACCCCCGCCGCCGCCCTCGACATCCAAAGCCATACGACGCCGGGGGGCATCGGCTATTGGCTGGTCGAAGAGCCGGCGATCCCCATGGTCGCCCTGGAGATCACCTTTGAGGGTGGCGCGCGCCTCGATCCCGCCGGCCAGGAGGGCGCGGCCAACTACGTCGCCGCCTTGCTCGATGAGGGCGCGGGCGACCTCGATGCCGTCGGCTTTGCCGAGGCGCGCGATGCGATCTCGGCGCGCTTTGGTTTCTCGGCTGGGCGTGACAGTTTTTCAGTCTCGGCGCGCATGCTCTCGGAGAGCGCCAACGAGACCGCCGCCTTGCTCGCCACGGCGCTCGCTGAGCCGCGCTTTGACGCCGACCCCATGGCGCGTGTGCGCGGTCAGATCCTGTCGTCGCTGGCCGAGGCCAAGACCAATCCCTCGACCCTGGCGCGCGATGCCTGGTTTGCCCGCGCCTTTGCCGAGGGCCACCCCTATGCCAGCCCCGTTGCCGGCAGTGAAGAGAGCGTCGAAGCGCTCACCCGCGAGGCGCTGTTGGCGGCCCATGGCCGTCTGCTGACCCGCGCCAATGTCACCGTTGGTGTGGTTGGTGATGTCGATGCGGCCACGGCCTCGGCGCTGATCGACACCGTGCTGGCCGGGCTGCCCGAGGGCGAACCCGTACCCCCCGCACCCGTGGCCGAAGCCCCGCCTGCCGGGGTCCAGGTGGTCGAGCTGAGCGTGCCCCAATCGGCAGCGATCTTTGGCCATGCCGGGCTGCGCCGCGACGACCCGGACTTCTTCCCAGCCTTCGTGATGAACTACATCCTAGGCGGGGGTGACTTCTCCTCGCGCTTGATGGAGGAGGTGCGCGAAAAACGCGGCCTCGCCTACGGCGTCTACTCCTACCTCAGCGTGCTCGACGGCGCGGCGCTCCATCTCGGCTCGGTCCAGACCGTCAATGCGCGCATGGCCGAGAGCCTGGATGTGATCCGCGGCGAGTGGGCGCGCCTGCGCGATGAGGGCATCGATGAAGACGCCCTGGAGCGCGCCAAGCGCTACCTGACCGGGGCCTTTGCCCTGCGCTTTGACAGCAACGCCAAGATCGCCGGCTATCTGGTGTTCATGCAGCGCGAGGACCTCGGCATCGACTACTACGAGCGTCGCAACAGCTTGGTCGAGGCGGTCACGGTCGAGGACGTCAACCGCGTCGCCGCTAAGCTGCTCGACCCGGATGCGCTCTCCATCGTCGTCGTCGGCCAGCCGGTGGGCCTCTGAGCGTCGCCATCGCCGTGCCTACCCGCCTTGAGACGGTGCGCAGCGTTGCGGCGCTGCGTGCACGTATCAGCGCTTGGCGTGCCGAGGGGCATACCATCGCGCTGGTGCCGACCATGGGCGCGTTGCATGAGGGCCATCTCTCACTCGTGCAGCGGGCGCTTGCGAGGGCTGAGCGCTGTGTCGCCAGCCTGTTCGTCAACCCGACCCAGTTCGGCGCCGGCGAAGACCTGGCCGCCTACCCGCGCGACGAAGCCCGCGATGCGGCGCTGCTGGCTGAGGCGGGCTGTCATCTCCTCTACGCGCCGCCGCCCGACGAGATGTACCCCCCTGGTTTTGCGACCACGGTGCGCGTGGGCGGCCTGACGGACGTGCTCTGCGGCGCCGCCCGCCCCGGCCACTTCGACGGTGTGGCGCAGGTGGTGACCAAGCTGCTCAACCAAGCCCACGCCGATGTGGCGGTGTTTGGTGAAAAGGATTGGCAGCAACTGGCCGTGATCCGCCGCCTCGCCCTCGACCTCGACATCGCAACCACCATCGACGGAGCGCCCATCGTGCGCGCCTCGGACGGCCTCGCCTTGTCCTCACGCAACCGCTATCTCGACGCGCAGGAGCGCACCATTGCCCCCCATCTGCACCGCGTGCTGGCCGAGAGCGCGGCCGAGATTGCCGCTGGCGCCGCGGCTCTGCCGGTTTGTGCTGGGGCTGTGCAAAGCCTGCTGGACATCGGCTTCGCCAGCGTCGATTACATCGAGTGTCGCGACGGGGTGAGCCTGGTGCCGGTCGAGCGCCATGCCCCCGGTCGCCACACTCGCCTGTTTGGCGCTGCCCATCTGGGCCGTGCGCGCCTGATCGACAATCTCGCCCTGGAGCCGCCCTCATGAGTTTGTTGCGCCACCTGGATTACCCACCGGTGTGGCTGGCTGGGTTTATGGTGTTGGCCTGGTTTATGGCGCATGTCTGGGCGCCTTTTGGCGACTGGTTGCTTTGGCCTGGGCGCGTGCTGATTGTGGTGGGCATTGGCGCGATGATTTGGGCGGCGGTGTCTTTTTATCGGGCGCAGACCACCATTGTGCCCCATCGCGCGCCGAGTGCGTTGGTTGAGGACGGCCCCTACCGCTACTCGCGCAATCCGATTTATCTGGCCGATCTGGTGATCTTGGCTGGTTGGGCGCTGTCGCTTGGGGCACCGGCGGCATTGCTGTTGTTGGCACCGTTCTACCAAGTGCTCCAGCATCGTTTCGTGCTGTTGGAGGAGGCCGCGCTCAGGGCGCGCCTTGGGGAGGAGTATGCCGCGTTTTGCAGCAGAACGCGGCGATGGATTTGACCCCGGGCTGCACCTCTCTCTCTGATCCATGGCGTGGCGGGATCTGCGCCTATTTGCGCACGCCGGTGATTCGTTCGGGCGAGAGCGTGGTGCCGTCCGCCAAGTCGATCATCACGCCGCCTGGCCCGCCGCGCAGGCCAATTACCTCGCGATAGACCTGGGCTGCCCGCTTGGCGATCTCGCCTCCGGTATCCAAGTAGGTGACCTCGGCGGTCAATTCCGTGCCGTTGAGAGTGGCGCCGGATGTGGTGAGCCCATCCCAGCGCACCGTACCGCTGCCGCTGGGTACGGTAATCTCGCGCACGCTGGTACCGTCGCTGCGCTTCAAGCTGACGACGGCGGCATTGGCGCCGGGCTCGGGCGCGACGTCGATGTCGAGCGGTGCGCCGTCGGCGCGGAAGCGGCCATCGATGCTGCTGGCTTCGCGCCCGATCCAGGTGACGAAGGCGGAGGTGTCGTTGCCCCCCAAGCTTGCCGTCAGCGAATCGAGGCGTTCGTTGACCCCCACCAATTGCTCGACTGAGGAGAAACTGGCGAGCTGGGCGACGAACTGGGTCGAATCGAGGGGCTGTAGCGGGTCCTGGTTTTCCAACTGCGCCGTCAGCAGTTGTAAAAAGCTATTGAAATCCGCCGTTGCGGCGGTGCGATCGGTTGGCTGGTTAGCGGCGGCTTGGGCGCTGGCGGGCAATAGCGGCGGGTTGAGGATGGGATCCATGGCGGGGTCCTATGGGGGCTCGGGCGAAGCGGGAGAGAAGAGTGCGCACTCTTTTGGGGGGGGCGCGCGATCTCTTAAGCACCAGCCTCTGCAGGCTGGCGGGAAATCACTCTAGAGGCGCATGTCGATACCCTCGGTGGATAGGGCCAGAGGCTTGTCAGGCTGTTTCGCAGGCTCAATCGTTTCGATCTCCTCGGGGCGCAGGTCGCCAGGGCCTTCAAAGCGGTGCTCCGTTGGTCCCTCGCGCGTGCCGAATTGCAGATCGATTTCCGCAAAGCCTGCGTCTTGGAGTTGTTGCAATAGCATCTCACTGTGGCGGCGCAACAGATCGCTGGTGGCGCTCTTGTCGGCGACCAGGGTGGCGCGCAGTCCCTGGTCAGCGATGTCGAGGCCAATCTCGATCCGGCCCAGTTCCGGCGGATCAAGCTCGACGCGTATGCGCCCGCTACCTGGATGAGCCTGAAGCGCGGTCGCGATCTGGGGGGCGAGGGCACGTGCTGTCTCGGACAGGCCGGGTGCCGTGCTTGGACTGGTGGTCGGTGCGGTGGGCGTTGCCCCGGTTGATACGGCGGTTTGCGCGCGTTCTGCAGCGGCGAGATCGGCGGTGGTGCGCAGGGCCGTGTCCTGAAGTGGTGGATCGGTGCGAACGCGCAGCCCTGTTGCTTGAGTATCGCGAGGGCCGTTGGTGAGTGGGCTATCCGCCTCCACCGGGCCGATATCGAGCGCTCCGGGAGTGGGCAACGGTGCCGCGCTGACGTCATAGCGCTGAGGCTGGACGGGCGCGCCCTCACGCGGCTGTGCTAGCGTACCTGTCGCCGGTGAGCCAATCACAGGTGCTGTGGTCTGAGACGGCGAAGGCACCTCGGGCGCCGCGCCGTTGGCCTGCACGGCAAAGACGCCCTCGCCGGATTGCCGTGTGAGCGATGCCTGTGCCGTTGCAGCCCCTGCTAGACTACCGGTCGCCCCTGGGCCGGCTGGCGCGCGCGCCGTCCCTGCCAGGGCAGGGGGCACCGCCGCCGATTGCGCAGTGTTGAGCGTTGCTTGTGCGCCCGCTGCAGCGGACAAGGCCGTTGGCGCCTGGATCGCTTCCGTGTTCGAGGCAGCCCTCTTTGCAGAAGCATCGAGTGCGGCGGTCAGCGTACCCAGGACGTCGGTATCGGCCACGGGCCCGAGTGCACCACCCCCTGGAGCCGCCGCAGGCCATCCATCCAGCGGACGTGGTGCACTCTGGCCGTTGGCGCCCTCGGCCGGCGGCCTGGGCGGGCCGGGATCGAGCGCCGTGATCGCCAGCAGAAAGGCATCGACCGCGCCCTCGCCCGCCTCGTCGAGCGCGGCGTCGGACAGGCGTGGCGGGGTGGGCGATCCCTCCACCGTCTCGTCGACAGCGCCCGTGCCAGGCGCTTGTGCCTTGAGCAGGGCTGTCGCGGGCGCCCCCGTGGACGCCGTGGCTCCCCCAGCCCTCGTGGCCGCGGACGCCGCAGCGGGCTGGGGCGATGGCTTGGGCGGGCCGGCGAGATCCATGGCGCATTCCTTTCGACAACGCTGTCCAGGCCACGGCTATCAGTCATGCCTTACCAAATATTTACCATGCTGCGCCAAGGCTCCTGCGGGAACGGCACCGGTTGCCTCAGCCCGCCGCTTTTCAGCCCAACCGACAGGAGTTTGCCATGGCCGATCCGCTTCTCTCGTCTGCTGCCGTGTCGCCTGGAGTACCCTCACCCCAGCGCCAGCCAGCCGCCAGCCTGGAGGCGGCAGCCCAGGGCTTTGAGGCCGTGTTTCTCACGGAGATGCTCAAACACGCCGGTCTCGGCCAAGCGCGCAATGCCTTTGGCGGCGGGCCGGGGGAGGCCGGCTTCTCGGGGATGCTGGTGCGCGAATACGCCCAAGCCATCGCCGCCACCGGTACCACTGGCATCGCCGAGGCGGTGGCGCGCCGTCTGGCGACGCTCACGGGCGCTGATACGTGAGTGCCCAGGACGACTTGCTGTCGCTGATCGAGGAGGGCCATGCGCTGCTCGGGCGCGAGCGGGCCGATCTCTTGGCAGCCCGTCTCGATCGCGCTGCGACGGCGACTGCCGAGAAGGAGCGCTTTCTGGAGGCGTTGGAGCCGGCGGTGCGGCGCTGCCCCTCCACCGAGACTGCACAGGCCGCGCTTGCTGGGCTGATCACGGAGAGCCGGCGCAACGAACGGCTCCTGCAAGCGGCGCTCACCGGTGTGCGCCGCGCGCGCCGGCGTATCGCCCAGATTTTAGCGACGCGGCGGGGCGAGGTCGCCTATGCCGCCGATGGCAGCCGCATCGCCTGTCCGCCCGACACAGCCGCGCGCAACCGTCGCGCGTGAACCCGGCAGGGCGGTGCCAGGTCGTGGCTGCGCCTGGAGCCGACCACAATGATCAGGCCCATGCCCGTGACTGCGCCCGTAATACGCGTGCCCGTGACCGCGCCTATGCCGTCAGTGACCGCGCCTATGCTCCTCACCGCGCCCATGCCCGTTATCCGCTGGTCGAACTTTCTTCGTCTGCGGTTGGGTTGCTTTACCGGATCGAAACGCTCTGGGGCGTATTCAGTGCTCACCGGGCCGAGGGGCCACGGTACCCGGGCGGAAGCACGGGGTCCTCGTCAGAAGACACGTTCCGGGCCGCGCGCCTCGCGGCGGACGGCCTTCGGCTCCCGAGATTGCGGGATACCCTGTAACGGCGGCGTGAACCACGCCGCAAGCTCAAAGGAATGGTCGCATGACTGCCAGTGTCCTCACCAACTCCAGCGCGATGGTCGCACTCCAGACCCTGCGCGCCACCAACTCGAACCTGCAGGAGATCAACAACCAGATCTCCACCGGTAAGAAGGTCGCCACCGCCAAGGACAACGCCGCGGTGTTTGCCATCACCGAGATCATGAACTCGGACGTGGTCGGCTTCAAGGCAATCACCGAGTCGCTCTCGCTCGGCTCGGCCACGGTGGCGGTTGCTTCCAACGCCGCCGATCAGGTGGCCAACACGCTCTACAAGATCAAGGAGAAGGTGGTCGCGGCGCAGGAATCCAACGTCGACCGCACCGCGCTGCAAAACGAGATCGTCTCGCTCTCGGCCCAGGTCCAGGGCATCGTCGATGCCGCCCAGTTCAACGGCCGCAACCTGGTCGACGGCTCCACCGCCTCGATCAACGTGCTCTCCTCGCTCGACCGTAATGCCGCCGGTGTGGTGACCTCGTCGCAGATCACCGTGACGGGCCAAAACCTCTCCACCGGCGCGGGTGCGGTGCGTGGCGGTCTGGCGGGCTCGACCGGTGAGACCACCAACCAGGACGACGCGGCCTTCACCCTGGATGCCGGCTTCACCAACGACGGCTCCAACGTCCTGACCATCGATGCGGGCAACTTCGCCGCCGGCGACCAGATCACCGTTACCATCGACGATCAGGCCGCCAGCTACACCGTTACCGCTGCCGATCTGGCCACCACCACGCCCAACGCGACCATCGCGGGCAACCTGCGCGATCAGATCCTGGCGTTGAACGTCGATGGTCTGGTGGTCGATTACGACTCGGGCACGGACGACACGCTGGACTTCGGTAACGACGGTGCCGGCAACGTCGACCGCCTCGTCACCGCCTCGGTGACCTCGGTGGGCACCGGCGGCCTCGCAGCCCTCGCCGGTATCGACGTGACGGCCAACCCGGCCAACGCGCTCACCGATATCGAGACGCTGATCCGCACCACCGTCACCGCCCAGGCCGCCTTCGGTACCGCCGAGACCCGCCTCGATCTGCAGAACGACTTCATGTCGAGCCTGATCGACAGCTTCAAATCGGGTATCGGCGCGCTGGTCGATGCCGATCTGGAAGAAGCCTCGGCCCGCTTGCAGTCGCTTCAGGTGCAGCAGCAGCTTGGCACCCAGGCGCTCTCCATCGCCAACCAGCAGCCGCAGAACCTGTTGGCGCTGTTCCGGTAAGGCCTGGCTTGGGCGTGCGCGCTGCGAAAGGCGCGCCGCCTGCCGCCATGGTTTCTCCGGGCGAGGCCCCGTGCCCCGCCGCGCGCCACGCCCGCGCGCCCACCCGATCTGCCGAGGGCGCGCCCGCCGCGCCCTCCCCCAAGACCGCCGCTGAACGCGCGGCAAGCGGCAAGGAACGCCCCCATGACCCTGCACGCCGGGAACACGCACGCCGGGACCGACTACACCACCCCTCTCGCCGACGCCCCCACCCCCGCCTTTCAAGGCTCAAGCGATGCCTATGGCGCCGCCACCCGCGCCACTGCTACCCCGCGGACCATCGAGTACCGCGTGTTCAGCCAAGTGACCGGCGCGCTCAACCAAGCCATGGCGCCAGACCGTCCCTTTGCCGAAATGGCCGCAGCGCTCCATCGCAACCTGATGCTCTGGACGGCGTTGCAAGGCGATCTGCTCGCCCCCGACAACGGCCTGCCGATGCAACTCAAGCGCAACCTGCTCGCGCTCGGCCAGTTCACCCGCGCCCACACCGAAAAGGCGCTCAAACGCGAAGCCGATCCCGGCGTGTTGATCGAGATCAACACCGCCGTGATGAAAGGCCTGCGCGGCCAGCCCGCCAATGCCGCCGCCGCGCCGCAAGGACATCCATGACATGCCCGGCCTCATCCTCAAACTCCGGGCACACGAGCAGATTATGGTCAACGGCGTCGTCATGCAAAATGGCGATCGCAACGCCCGCCTGATCGTCAAGACGCCCGGCGCCAACATCCTGCGGCTGCGCGATGCCATCCACCCCGACGAAGTCGACACCCCGGTCAAGCGGGTGTGCTACATCGCCCAACTGGTCGTTGCCGGTGAAGCCGAGCCCGAGGCAGCCGCCGAACAGCTCGCGCGGGGCATTGCGCAGTTGCAGGACGCGCTGCGCGGCCACGTCTCGGCCTTC
>JBCDHK010000070.1:0-12751 GCA_038750185.1 Pseudomonadota bacterium | reverse complement strand
GGCACCGGCACCGCACGACGCAGCCAAATACGCGTGGCGGCATCTGATCGAGAACTTCTTTCAGAGGCTCAAAGAGTTCAAGCGTATTGCCCTGCGCGCCTGCAAGACCGACACCAGTTTCTCGGCAATGATCGCCCTAACCGCTACACTCATCCGGCTCAGGTAAACGTCAACACGCCCTAGAGTGTACGACCAATTGCCAGGGGCTCGATGACGCGTGCAACTACTGCACGATGAGTTCGGCATGGAGCGCACCGGCGGCTTTGATCGCTTTGAGAATATCGATCATGTCGCGTGGGCCGACGCCAAGGGCGTTCAGGCCATCGACCAGATCGACCAACGTGACGTTGCTTTCGACAACGGCGAGGCGGTTTTCGTCGTTCTCCTCGATATCGATATCGGTGCGCGGCAGCACGATGGACTCGCCATCGGCAAAGGGGTTGGGCTGGACGGCCAACGGGGTTTCCTGGACGCGGATGGCGAGGTTGCCTTGTGCGACGGCGACGCGGGAGATGCGCACGTTTTGGCCGAGCACGATGGTGCCCGAGCGCTGGTCGACGACGACGCGCGCCTTTTGCGACGGGGCTACTTCGATGTTTTCGATGCGTGCGATGACGCGGGCTGGGCTGTCGCCGGTGGCATCGAGGTCCAGCGTGATGGTGCCGCTGTCGCCCATGCGCGCGATGGG
This sequence comes from Pseudomonadota bacterium, assembly GCA_038750185.1. Taxonomy (GTDB): domain Bacteria; phylum Pseudomonadota; class Alphaproteobacteria; order Rhodobacterales; family Rhodobacteraceae; genus Thermohalobaculum. Next base: position 12,063 of record JBCDHK010000070.1, on the reverse strand, counting down.
TTGGCCTAGCGTGGCGTTGATGGCGTCCTCAATGCGGGCGGCTGTGGTGAAATCGGGCTCGCGCAAGGCAAGGCGCAGGCGTTGCATCTGGTCGAAATCGAATGGGATCTCGCGCTCGATGCGCGCGCCGCCTGGGATCGCTCCTGCGGTGGGCACGCCGATCTGCGTGGTGGCTGCCTCACCTTGTGCGGCGATACCCCCGGCCAGGATCGGGCCTTGGGCGACGGCGTAGATGTCACCGTCGGCGGCGTTGAGCGGGGTCATCACCAGGGTGCCGCCGAGGAGACTGTCGGCATCGCCGATGGCTGAGACGGTGACATCGATGCGGCTGCCCGCGCGGGCGAAGGCGGACAGGGTGGCTGTGACGATAACCGCGGCGACGTTTTGCGGGCGGAACTGCTCCCCGCTGACGTTGACGCCGAGGCGTTCGAGCAAGTTGGCCAGGGCCTCTTCGGTAAAGGGAGCGTTGCGGATGCTGTCGCCGGTCCCTTTCAGGCCGACGACCAAGCCATAGCCGACCAGGTCGTTGCCGCGCACGCCCTCGAACTCGACCAAGTCCTTGACCCGTGGGTTGGCTGCGGCGGGTGCGGCCAGCAGGGCGAGGGCGATCAGCAGTCGTGCGAGTATGGCCACTGCGGGTTGTCCTTTTCCACGCCCCTTTTCCACGGCGCATCAGCTTTACAATTTGAGTACCAGGTCTTCAGCGCAGGAAGTTGGCAAGGGAGAGCTGGTTGAAGCGAGCGGTAGTGAGAAACAGGGTTTCGAGTTGGGTTTCGACCGCTTGCAGTTCGGCGGCGGCGACGGTGGGGTCGCGCCCGATCAAGTCGTTGGTGCGCACGGTGAGGGCTGTCTCCAGAGCGGTGTTTTCGGTCTTGACTGTGGCGATGCGTTCCTCGGCGCTGCCGATGCGCGCGCGCATGGCGGTGAGGCCGGCAGAGGCGGCCTGCAGATCGGCGGCGGCGCGTTCGGCGATCAGCGGACGGTCGTTCTCCGCGATGGCATTGCTGGGGTTGAAGGCTGCAGCCAGCGCGGAGAGCGCCCGTAGTAGATCGCGTACCGGAGGCTCGTCGGCGCGGGCTTGGTAGGCGATGCGCTCGCCGGGGCGCGCTTCGAGCGGTGGGGCATTGCCGGTGCCGCCTTGGTAGAGCGTGGTGGCATAGAGGCCGGCGGGATCGTCGAAGGCATCGCGCAGCGCCGCGCTGGCTGCTGCGGCACCAGGCGCTGCGCTGAGCACGGCGGTGGTCTCAGCCAGGATGGTCTCTGGGGCGCTCAACGGTGGCCCGCCGGCACTATCGCCGGCAAACAGACCGCGCCCACCCAGGCTGACGTTGAGCGCCGCGACAGCGCGCCCCAGGGCCTCTTGCGCCTCGCGTCCCGCAGTGTCGCGGGCGACTGGGCTCTCTGATTGCAGCGCGAGCGTCACACTGGCGAACACCTCATCCGCGAGCGTGACCGCGGTGCTGAGGCTGGTTTGGGCTAGTCCGGCACGGGTTTCGGCCAGTGCGATGGCTTGGCCGTAGTCGTCGAGATCGGTCAGGGTACGCTGGATTTCGATGGCCTCACCAACGGCACCGCCCAGTGATTTTGCCGGATCGGCGGCGCGGCTGGTGACGGCCTCCTGGGCGACGGTTTCGCCGCGGGTGCGCAATTGGCTCAGCAGGCTGCGAAACTGGGCCTGATCGGATTGCGGCGGAAAGCCGAGCGGGGGTAGCGGCGGCATCAGCGGATCCTCGTCAACTCGTCCAGCATGCGCGCAGCGGTCTGGATCACCTGGGCGTTGGCGGCATAGGCTTGTTCGATCTCGATCAGGCGTTGCAGTTCCGCATCCTGATCGACGCCGAGAGTGTCGGACTCTTCGGTTGCCAGCGCCTCGCGCGTGGCTGAGAGGGCCGAGACCTGGGCTTCGGCGCCGACGCGCTCGGTCGCGAGCAATTCGATCACGGCGATGGTGCGGCCTTGTAGCGAGTACTGACCGCTCACACCGGGCGTTGCTGGCGCTGTACTGGCATCGCCAAGGCGCGCAAACGCATCGCGTAGGGCCTGGGGGATGCTCGCGTCGGCACTGGCGCGCGGCTGAGTGGCTTGCAGCCCATCGCGCAGCCGCGCGGGATCGCCTCCCGCCCGTGGATCGACCGCAGCATTGAGGGCGATCCGTCCGGCAATGCCGACACTATCGGCTGGATCGAAAGCGCTGCCACGGTCGGTGAACAGCCCGGCATCGCCGGGGGCCAGCGTTGGATCGACGGCAGGATCGGCCAGGCGAGTGATGGCATCGGCGGCGAGGCTATCCAGGCGGCGCTCTAGTTCGGGGGCGATGCGGTCGCGCACTTCGAACAGCCCGGCCAGTGCACCAGTGCGGATTTGCTGTGCGCCTGGCCCGCCTGGGGTGACGTCGAGCCCCTGCAAGATAAGCCCGCCCGGGATCGGCGTGTTGGCGGCATAGCCAAGCCCGGGCTCGAACGTGGGTGTTCGGGTAAACTCGATCTGGGTGGCGCTGGTGTTGGCCAGGGTCAGGCCCTCCAGCGTGCGGATCTCAACCGTATCGTTGCGGCCAGGACTGACGCGGATCGGCACATTTTGCGCGACGGTGTCGATCAGGCGTTCGCGTTCGTCGATCAGATTGGCGGTGGAGCGCCCGGTGGCGCTTAGCACTTGGATCTGGCGATTGAGATTGGCAATGCGCCCAAGCGCATCGTTGACCTGCTCAACACGCCGGTTGATTTCGGAATCGGTGGTCTCGCGCAGGCGTACGGTCTCGGTGGAGATCAGGTTGAAGCGCTCGGCCAGATCGGAAGCGGCCTGAGCGGCGGCTTGCTGACGGGCTGGGACTTCGGGGGTCTCGGCCATTTGGCGCAAGGTGCTCTCAGCATTGCCGATGCGATTGACCAGGCTGGAGGCATCGTCGATCGTGCCGAGGCTGCGCTCCAAGCGGCCGAGCGCGTCGAACACCAGGCTTTGCTCGGCCAGATCGGCGTCAGCAGTGCGCCGGGCGGCGGTGAGGTCTGGATCGAGGGTGCGTGTGGGGGGGGCAGCGCGTACACCAGCCCCGGTCTCACCGACGGTGGCCGCGCTCAGATCGACCGCTTGGCGGCCATAGCCGGGCGTGAGTGCATTGGCCAAGTTGCCCGCCGTGACGCTGGCGAGGCGGGCGTTGGCGGTGAGGCCGCTGACCGCGTTGTTGGGCGCGCTGGAGATGCTCATGTGCCGTCCTCCTTGTCGTATCGATCACGTTATGGCGCCGCCTGGCCCGCCACGGCTTTAGCCGCCCACTGTTTTCCTCAGCCCCCCTCCCGAGAAATCAGCGCTTCAGGTTGGTGGTTTCCTGGAGCATTTCATCGACGGTCTGGATGATGGTGGCGTTGGACGAATAGGCGCGCTGGGTGCGGATCAGGTCGGTCAACTCGCGGGCGATATCGACCGAGCTTTCCTGCAACGCCGCACTCTCCAAAGTACCGACGGGCCCGCTGTTGGCGTCGTGCAAGAAGACGTTGCCGCTGTCGGGCGACAGGGCGAAGGTCTGGTTGTTGAGCGCACTCAGCCCGTTCATATTGGGCACATCGGCGATGGGGATCTGGAACAGGGCCACGCGCTGGCCAGTGTCGTAGACGCCAAGCAGCACGCCGCGCTCATCGACTTCGAGCGAGGACAGGGTGCCGGCGGGCGCACCATCCTTGATCACATTGGTCGGCGCGAATTCGGCGTCGAGCTGGGTGATACCGCCCAGATTGGGATCGAGCGGCGTGCCGACGAACACTTCGATCGGCACTTCACCGCCCGAGGCTTGCACGGTCAGCTTGCCGGTCAGCGGATCGTAGCTGGCGGGATTGTAGCCTGGCGGCACGCCCGGGGTGCCGCTGAGGTCGAGCTCGGTTACACCACCCGGATTGGTCAGCGTCCCGCCAGTGGTGTCGTCGAACTGCAGATCCAGCGAGGCGATGGGCTGGGTGGGATCGGGGCCGTCGCTGTCGAAAAAGGCGATATTCCAGGCATCGGTCGGCGGATCGCCCGCCGTGGGGGCAGTGGTGGGGCTGTAGACTACCCGCAGGGTTTTCTCCCGCCCGACGCTGTCGAAATATTGGATCGGGCTCTCCAGCGGCACTGGCCCGGTCAAGGCAAACTCGGTGCCGCGCGCGGGCAGGTTGACGCCGAGCGAGATCTGTGAGGTGGCCTGGGCCGCAGTCAGGAACGGCGAGACCCGTACCGGCTGCAGGCTGGACGGCCCATCGCGCACCACCGCATCGGGCAGATTACCCACCTCATCAGTCTGAAAGCCGAGCAGGGCAAGCCCGGTCTGGCTGACCAGATAGCCCTGTTCGTCGGTGCGGAACGAGGCGGTCGGCGTCATCAGGAACGGACGCTCATTGAGCGGCACCTCCACCTTGGTGGCATCGGTCACCGGCAGCATACCATTGCCGCCCACAGCCAGATCGGTAGGGTTATTCGTCGAGGTTAGCGTGCCCGAAACCGAGACATCGCGATACGAGATCGCCCGCACGCCCCCCGCCGAATAGAGCGAGCGTCGCGCCTCATTGTTGACCAGCGAGGCGAATTCGACGTCGGCACGGCGATAGCCCGGGGTCGCCGAGTTGGCGATATTGTCCGAGACGGTGGCAAGCTTGGTCGAGTTGACCTGTAGCCCGGCCACGCCGGCGGTAAGAGAAGACGACAGGCTCATGGGGCCCCCGCGGCTGATCATTGCATCGGCGACACCTTGGATGCCGCGCTCACTGCCAACCCTTAAGCGCTCTCCCTTAATCCTTGGCTAATGCCCCCGGACACGACCGAAAAACCGCCCCGCAGCGTTACCATTGGACAAGACCACTCCCCCACACCCCGTCCCAGCGTGCGTTGCCGGCGAAAGTGTTGCGACTATGGTATCTTGTCAGGACAGCAGGAGACGCGCCCCATGGCAACCGCATCCCAAGCCAACCGCCCGACACCGCCCATCGGCCACCAGATCCAGGCCGGCGACCTTAAGCTGCATTGTGTTGAGGCCGGCCCCGAGGGTGCGCCGCCGCTGGTGCTCTTGCATGGGGCCAGCGGCAATCTGCGCGATATGACGCTCTCGCTGCTCGGCCCGCTCTCGGCCAGCCGGCGCGCCATTGCGTTTGATCGTCCGGGCTTTGGCTATTCCGAGGCTGCGCCCGTGCGGCCTTGGTCGCTGGCGGCGCAGGTGGCCGTGCTGCGGGCGGGGCTTTTGGCGCTGGGCGTTGAGCGCTATGCGCTGGTCGGGCATTCGTATTCCGGGGCGTTGGTGCTCGATTGGGCGCTCACCCATCCCGAAGAAGTCACCGGCCTTGGTATCCTGGGCGGGGCGACCATGGACTGGGGCGGGGCGCTCTCGCCGCACTACCGGCTGCTCTCGGCGCCCATCCTCGGCACGCTGATTGCCAATGCGGTGCCGCGGGTGATTGGTGAGCGCACCTTGGCGCGCCTTGCAGCCTCGATCTTTGCGCCCCAGGAGATGCCGCCGCGCTATGTCGAGGCGGGTGGGGTCGATCTGGCGCTGCGCCCGGAGAGCTTTCGCCTCAACGCCCGCCAACTCGACAGCCTCTGGCCCCAGATCAAGCACAATCAGCCGCGCTATCGCGAGATCACGTGTCCTGTGGAGATCGTGCACGGCCAAGCCGATCGCATCGTCCCGGCGCGCATCCACGCTGAGCGCCTGGTCGAACGCCTGCCCGATGCGCGGCTGACGCTACTAGAGGGCATCGGCCACATGCCCCATCACGCCGCGCCGCGGCGCATCGCCGAGGTGCTGTTGCGGCTGCCCTGAAGATCAGCACCCCCAACGCCAGAGCCGCGCGCCCTCAGTCGCGTAAGCCTGGGAGAGCACCATCTTGTGGACTTCGTCGGCCCCGTCGACCAGGCGCGCCTGGCGCGCGTAGCGGTAGATCCACTCCAGCACGGTATCGGTGGAATAGCCCTTGGCACCGCAGATCTGGATGGCGTCGTCGGCCGCACGGTGGAGCGTCTCGGCGACGTGGATCTTGGCCATGGAGACCGCCGTTTTGGCCCGCTCGCCCTGATCGAGCAGCCACGCGGCCTTCATGGTAAGCAGCCGCCCGATCTCGATCTGATGTGCCAGATTGCCGAGCTTGATTTGGACGCTCTCGCGCTCAGACAGGCGCATGCCAAAACCTTCACGCTGAGCCGCGTAGTCGGAGGCGATCTCCATGCAGCGCTTGGCCAGCCCCAACCAGCGCATGCAATGGGTGAGACGGGCCGGGCCGAGGCGGATCTGGGTGACTTTCAGGCCGTCGCCCACATTCATCAGGACGTTCTCATCGGCGACTTCGAGCCCGTCGAATACCAGCTCGCAGTGCCCGCCATGCTCCTCCGGCCCCATGATGCCGATGCGGCGTTCGATCTGCCAGCCGGGCTGGTCGGCATCGAAGAGAAAGGCCGTGAGCCCCTTGCGCTTGTCGTCCGAGGTACGCGCCATCAGGATGAAATGTTGCGCACCCTCGGCGCCGGTGATGTACCACTTGCGCCCAAAAATCCGCCAGCCGCCCTGGACGCGCTCGGCACGCGTCTGCATCATCCCCGGATCGGAGCCCGCCCCCGGCGCCGGCTCGGTCATGGCAAAGGACGAGCGCACCCGGCCCTCAGCGATGGGTGTGAGCCAACGCGCCTGCTGCGCGGGCGTGCCCACCTGGGAGAGCACGCGCATATTGCCGTCATCGGGCGCGGCAGCATTGAAGCAGACCGGGCCGAACACCGAGCGGTTCATTTCCTCATAGGACGCCGCCAGCCCGGCAAACGGCAGCCCTAGACCACCATGCTCGGCCCCAAGCTGGGGCAGCCAGAGCCCCGCCGCCTTGACCTTCTCGCGCACGCCCGCCAAACGCGTGAGCGGCAGATTGCCATGATCGGCAAAGCTCTCCGGGTCGTTCTCCAGCGGCAGGATGTGCTCGGCAACGAAATCGGCCACCCGGGCGCGGTAGTCCTCCGAGGGGCGGTCGAGGGTGAGATCCATGGTGCGTTCCTCCAGCCGTTATGTGTGTCAGGTTGGGCCACGCTACAGCATCTCGCCTGAACGCTGGATCACGCGCCACGCCGTAGGGCATTGTCCTGGGGCGATTTCCAAGTCAGCCGATGGACCCACCAGCTTTGCAAGCGCCTTAACCCTGACGTTTCCCGCTATCTTTACCGAACAGGCTTACTCCTTGGCCCACTGCCATCCAAGCGATGGCGCAACCGAGGAGCGCGCAACCCGTTCATGCGCGATGTACGTCCATGTTCTATCGGATCAAACGTAGCACTATCCAAAAAACCGCCGAGGCTAAACGCCTCGCCGAGATGCGCGCACACCTCGAAAACGAGATTGCCACCGCCTCGACCGCGGGCACCCCGGCGCCGGATCAGCCCAAACGGCGCCGCTATGGTGGGCTGAAGCGCGCGGCGGCCCTCGTGGCGCTGGTGGTGGCCGTCGCCGTGATCGCGGGCGAGCAACTGGCCATGGTCAGCGCCAACGCCGTGCTCAATGCCCAAGTCACCACGCTGCGCGCGCCGATCACCGGGCGGCTTCGCGTCGAGCCGCGGGCGTTAGGGGCACCGGTGCGTCGCGGTGAAGTAATCGCCACACTGGCCAATCCGCGCCTCGATACCACCCGCCTCGACGATCTGATGCTCGAACGCGACACCAGCCAAGCCGCCCTGACCCAGAGCGAGGCCACGCTCGCCGCCATCACCCGCGCGCGCACCGCGCTCCTGCCCGCCATCGCCACCTATAGCGACGCGCGCATTGCCGAAGCCGAGGCCCGCGTCACCGAGGCCCAAGAGAGCGTCCAAGCCGCCACAGCCCGCGTCATCCTGGCGCGTGCCGAGGCCGGGCGCGCCGACACCCTCGCCGCCCAAGGTCTGCGCGCGACGGCCATTGCCGAGGAGCGGCGCACCGAATTGGCCGTGGCCACCGCCAGCCAGCGCATCGCCAACCAAGCTGAGGCCCGCGCGGCCATCGTGCTGGAGGCGGCACGGGCGGGTGTTTTCCTCGGTGATGGCTTCAACGACGCGCCCCACTCCGTCCAGCGCCGCGAGGTCTTGGCCCTGGAGCGCGAGCGCATCGCCGCCGAGGCCGCCTTCCACCGCACCCAGCTTGGCGCCCTGCAACAACGCCTCGATGCCGAGCACCTGCGCGTCAACGCCCGCCGGGCCGCTGTGGTGGGCGCCAATGTCAATGGACGGCTCTGGATGCTGAGCGCCGCCGATGGCGAAGACGTCCAGGCCGGTCAGGAGATCGCGCGACTGGTCGATTGCACCTCGACTGTGGTGACGCTCAGTGTCTCCGAGAGCGTCTACAATCGCCTGAGCCTGGGCATGCCGGCCCGCTTTCGCGCCGCCGATGATGGCCGTGTGTTCCAGGGCGAAATCCTCCGCCTCGCCGGCTCGGGCGCGCGCGAGGTCTACAACCATCTCGCCGTCGCCCCCTCACGGCTGCATCTGGAGCGCTACGACGTCACGCTGAGCGTGCCCGAGTTGCGCCGCGATCCGACGCTCGGCTGTGCCATCGGGCGCACCGGGCGCGCTTTCTTCGAGGAGCGCCCGTTCGACTGGCTGCGCCGGTTGGTCCAATGAGCGCCGGGTGTTCGGCGTTGCACGGTAGCGCACGATGATTGCCCTCGGCCCCGTTGGCCACGCGCTGGTCATGCTGGTGGCGACGCTGGTCGTTGTCATGGCGCTCGCTGCCGTGCTCGACCGCACGCGCAATGCACACCGCGCGCTGTTGCTCACCCTCTCCAGCATCCTGGGGCTACGCTATCTCTACTGGCGCGCCACCGAGACGTTGCCACCTGCCGATGGCTCCATCGACATGGTGGCCGGACTGGTGTTCTTTGTGCTCGAAGCCACCGCCATGGCCTCAGCCCTCAGCGCCAATTTGATGCTTTCGCGGGTTTGCGAGCGCTCCAGCGAGGCAGATACCCACGCCAACTGGTGGGGCGACAAGCCACCGCGCGTCGCCGTGATGATCGCCACCTACAACGAAGACCTGGACGTGCTTGAGCGCACCGTCTACGGCGCCATGGCCATCGACTACCCCAATTATGCCGTCTATCTGCTCGATGACGGTCGGCGCGAGAATGTGCGGGCCTTTGCCGAAGAGCAGGGCGTGATCTACGTCACGCGTCCTGACAACGCCCATGCCAAGGCTGGCAACATCAACCACGCGCTTGGGCTGCTCGCCGACGATCCGCCCGATTTCGTCACCATCCTCGACGCCGATTTCGTCGCCCATGACGATTTTCTGCAGCGCTCGCTGGCGCTCTTCCACGCTCCGGACGTGGCGCTGGTGCAGACACCCCAGCACTTCTTCAATCCCGATCCGATCCAGCAAAATCTCGGGCTGATCTACGCCTATCCAGACGAGCAACGGTTTTTCTTCAACCACCTCCAACCCGCCCGCGACGCCTGGGGGCTGGCGATCTGCTGCGGCACGTCCTCGGTGGCGCGCTGGCGCCCGCTCGAAGAGATCGGCTTCTTCCCCACCGACAGCGTTACCGAGGATTTTCTGCTCACCCTGGCGCTCTCGGAGCGCGGCTGGAGAACGGTCTATCTCGACGAGCCACTCTCCGAGGGCCTCGCGCCAGAGGGCCTTAAGGAGTACATCACACAACGCGCGCGTTGGTGTCTGGGTCTCATGCAAATCGCGCGCGGGCGCTATGGGCCGCTCTCGGCCAATCGGCTAGGGCTGTTGCAGCGCTGGTCGGTGATCGACTCGGTGCTCTACTGGGCTGGTACCTACCCGTTTCGCTTGGCCGCCCTCTGTGTGCCGCTGCTTTACTGGTATGGTAATATCCTGGTGGTCGATGCCGGGGTGGCCGATGTCATCGCCTATTTCGGTGTCTATTTCGTCTGGGCGCTGACCACGATCAACTTCCTGACCCGCGGCACCCAACTGCCGTTTCTAGCCGAAGTCAGCGCCTTGGTCTCGGCGATCCCGATCGCGCTCTCGGCCTGGGGCGGGCTGGTCAACCCCGAGGGCCGCGCGTTCAAGGTCACGGCCAAGGGGGGCGACCGCTCCAAACGCGTCGTGCAATGGACGATGATGCGGCCCTTTTTGGTATTGTTTTGCCTTAGCCTCGGCGGCTTGGCCTTGGGTCTCGTCGCGGACAGCTTTGCCCATCATGACGCGGGTGACGGCAAGGCGGTGGTGCTATTCTGGACGCTCTGGAACCTCGTCCTGCTCGGCTTGACCATGCAGGTGTGCATCGAGCGCCCACGCCGTGAGATCCATGTCGCCGATCCGCCGCGCAAGGGAAGGGTGCTCTTCGGTGAAATTCCCATCCCGGTCTGGGCCAGCGAGATCACCTCGACGGATGCGCATCTGCGCGGCTTTTCAGGAGACGTGGGCGAGACGGTGGTGTTCGATCTGCCGGGGTTTGGCCGCTTCGACGGGCTTTGCAGCGAGAGCGGAGACGGCTGGATGCGCATCGCGTTCTTGCACACGCCCGAGAGCCGTCGCCGCCTATTGTTGCAGCTGCATACAAGCCGGGATGCCCCGGGGCTGACCGAGGCCGATCCGGTCTCCATTGTGGCCGAGGTGGTGTTTGACGACATCACACAGGGGCGTTGAGCAAACTCGGAGGAGTGATCTCTGCCGTCCAGCACTGGCTCACAAGTAAAAGCATGGACCACGGCTTTAGGAAGATTTCCGATCAATCGGCAATGCCAGTTTCCTTCAGATCACCCTCACAACGCCCGCGCCCCTCATGCCAATCAAGACGCGAGACGATCTCGTGCAGCGCCGAGCCAAGGAGCGCTGTCTCTGCTGTGGTCTGGGTGTATTCGATGCTCGGGCTCTCGCCCCTGGCAATGGCGGTGGCAGCAAGCACTTGGCGGCTCAAGGGCGCCAGGAACACCCGCGCAAACAGCGCCAATAGAGCAAGCGAAAACAACGACGAGATTAGTCCCACGACAATCATCGTCTTGGCCAGTTCGGTGTAGGTACCCTGCGAAGCCGCAGCCGGATCGCGTATCTTTACCGACAGCCCCAGCCCAGCCGCCAATGCGCCGCCCCCAACCGCAGCCACAGCCTCATGCGTGCCCTCGATCTGGATCGCCGGCTCGTCCGGGCGCAAAATCCGCGCCTCTAGGCCGTGGTCTGCGGCGCTCTCATCCAACCACGCCGCCAGACCGGGCCAATCGAGCACCGCCGCCAACACCGCCTGGGGTGTCTCGGACGCCGTGGTGCGTACGGGAAGGCCCAGATCGACCGCATCGATCGGCGTATTGCCCGCGACCGTATCGGCAGAGGCCCCAGGGCGTGCGATGGCCAGCCCAGTGGCCGCAAGTTGAAACCAAGGTACTTGCCCGACCTCCGTGCGCAGTTCTGGATTGTCCTTGTGACCAATACTGCCGTCCGGGCGCACCAGGGCCGTCCAGAGCACCAGTGCATCGACCGGCGCCTCAAGCAGGGCAGGGCGCTCTGCCAATGGCAAGCGCGCCAGTGCGGCAGCAGTCGCACCAAGGCTCGCCTCGATCCGGTCCAGCCGCCCCGCCAGCCCAACCGCGAGCACTCTAGCACGGGTTGCTAGATGGGCCTCAGTCAGCGCATCGAGGCGCTCCTGCTTGTCATCGAACAGCCAGACCAAGGCAGCAGCCTGGATCAACAGGCCACTCAGAAATAACGCGGTGATGCGACCGCGCAGCGTGCTGTGTCTCATGGAAGCACAATGGAGCACAGCCATTAATCCGGCGTTTAGAGCGATGGCCGAACTGAGCGGACTGGCGTTTGGTCCCGTGGTGTGTTGGGACGATCCCATCATCTGAGGAGAGGGAAGGGCTATGGGTCACGTTCTTCACGGGAGCGCCACGATCACGCACGCCGTCCGATCTGCAATACAGCGACCGCAGGTTTCGGTCTCGAAGAGCGCATAAAATACTGAAAAAAATGTGGCCCGGCAGGATTTTAACCTGCAACCTATCTCTTAGAGTCCGATTCAAAAGTTCATGAGACTTGGCAAAAGGTTGCAAGACGGCGTGTCATGAGCTTGATGCTGGAGATGTAGCCCCAAGCTGCTGAGCTTTCGATTGACTTCTCCCAGTCCTTGGCCAAGCGGCGGC
>JBCDHK010000069.1:0-12869 GCA_038750185.1 Pseudomonadota bacterium | reverse complement strand
GCCACCGGACGGTTCAGGGGCCGATTGACAGTATGGCCTCGACCGGCGCATGCTCAACCTGGAAGCGAGGGCAAGGCAGGAGTGCTCAGTGTGCCTCGTAGGGGGACCGTGTGGTATGTACGGCCAAAGACCAGCCGCCAGCAGGCTGGGTGGTCTGAGGCGCATATTGGCACAACATCCACATCGGCGCCCCTTTACCAGCTTGCGCTGAGCGCAACCCACCGCGCCCAATCCGACTCACATCGAACCTGTGGTGCGCGGCACGACCACCCACTGGCGCTCACCAGCGCCCACTGGCCAGCCATCACGCCAGCCCAAAAACGACAGCAAAACAAAACCATAAAGGGAAGAAACCATGACACGCCCAACCCCGACGCCGACCCGGCGCACCCTGCTCGGCACCGCCGTTGCAGGCGCGGCCACCGTCCCCCTCGCAGCCCCCGCCTACGCCCAAGGCAAGCGCGAGTTGAAGATGGCCACCGGCTGGCCAAAGAAGTTTCCAGGCCTCGGCGTCGCCTCCCAGCGCATCGGCGATGCCATCACCGCCGCCACTGATGGGCGACTGACGGTCAAGGTGTTTGGCGCGGGCGAACTAGTGCCGGCTTTTGAAGCCTTCGATGCCGTGGCCAGCGGCGCGGCCGACATGTACCACGCCGCCGAATACTACTGGCAGGGCAAGTCGACCGCCTTCAACTTCTTCGCCGGCGTGCCCTTTGGCATGACCACCGCCGAGCACAACGCCTGGGTCTACCACCGCGGCGGCCAGGCGCTCTGGGAGGAGGTCTCGGCCCAGTTCGGCGTGATCGCCTTCATGGCCGGCAACTCCTCGGCCCAGGCCGGGGGTTGGTTCAACAAGGAGATCAACTCGGTCGACGATCTCAAGGGCCTCAAGATGCGCATCCCCGGCTTTGGCGGCAAGGTGATCGATGCGGTCGGCGGCACGGCGGTGACGCTGCCGGGCGGCGAGATCTTCGCGGCACTGCAATCGGGCGCCATCGATGCAGGCGAGATGGCAGGGCCCTGGATCGATCTCGGCTTTGGTTTCCACAAAGCCGCCAAGTATTTCTACAACCCCGGCTTCCAAGAGCCGACCTCCGCCGAGAGCCTCGGCATCAACCTCGCCCTCTGGCAGGAGCTTTCCGAGGCCGATCGCACCGTGATCCGCCTGGCTGCGGCGCAGGAAAACGTGATGAACCCGGCGGACTTCATCGCCAACCACTCCCGCTCGCTCGATGTGCTGATCCAAGAGCACGGCATCGAACTGCGCTCCTATCCCGACGAGGTGATGATCGAACTGGGCAAAGCCTCCAAGCAGGTGCTCGCCGATGCCGCCGCCGCCGATCCGCTGACCAAGAAGGTCTACGACAGCTACATGGCCTTCCTGGATGAGGCCGCCAGCTGGACCGAGCAGTCCGAGCAGGCCTATCTGCGCGCCCGTTCGCTGGCCCGCGCCAGCTGATCGGCGGTGGAACGGGTGATCGGGGCGGTCGAGGCGCTTAATCGCGGCCTCGGCCGCGGCGTCGCTTGGGCAGCACTCGCCATGATGCTGGCCCAAGCGTTCTCGGTGGTGGCGCGCTATGTGTTCAGCGACGGCGTGATCGCGGTGCAGGAGGCGGTGGTCTATGGCCATGCGCTGCTGTTTCTCGGGGGCTCGGCCTATGTGCTCCAACTCAACCAGCATGTGCGGGTTGACGTATTCTACGCCGCCTATCGCCCGGGGCTGAAGCGCCTCGTCGATCTGGTGGCGCTGGTGGTCTTTGTGGTGCCGGTGGTCGTGGTCATCCTTTGGGTGAGCCTGCCCTATATCGCCCGCGCCTGGGAGAGCCTGGAGGGCTCGCGCCAGGCTGGCGGCATCCCGGGTGTCTTTCTGCTGAAAACCGCCATCGCCGTGTTTGCCGTCTCGGTTGCCCTGCAAGCGCTGGCGACGGCGCTGCGTCTGATCCGAGGCCAACCCGCCCCCGGCTGGAACGCCCCACCTGCGCAAGAGCCCTGAGCCCATGGACCCGACCGCCCTCACCCTCGTCTCGATCCTGTTCGCCACCGCCTTCGGTGCGGTGCTGGCGGGCATCCCGGTGGCCTTTGCGCTCTCCGGGGCGGCGCTGATCGTGGCTTTTGTGGCCAGTCTGTTCGGCGCCTTCGATCTGTCCTACCTCTCGGCGATCCCCTCGCGCATCTACGGCACGGCGATGTTCAACGAAGTGCTGACCGCCGTGCCGCTCTTCATCCTGATGGGCGTGATCCTGGAGCGCAGCCGCGTCGCCGAGGACCTGCTCGTCAACATGGCCCGCCTCTCGCGCGGACTGCCCGCGGGCCTCGGGATCTCAGTCACGGCGGTCGGCGCGCTCTTGGCCGCCTCGACGGGCATCGTCGGCGCCACCATGGTGGCCATGGGGCTGCTCAGCCTGCCGACCATGCTCAAGCAGGGCTACAGGCCGTCGCTGGCGGCAGGCTCGATCTGTGCTGCGGGGACGCTCGGCCAGATCATCCCGCCCTCCATCGTGCTGGTCTTCCTCGGCGATCAACTCTCGGGCGCCTACATGGAGGCCCAACGCGAGGTCGGCAATTTCGCCCCCGATCCGGTGTCGGTGGGCGATCTCTTTGCCGGCGCGCTGATCCCGGGCGTGGGGCTCGCGTTTCTCTACATGCTCTACCAGTTCGCGATCGGCCTGATCCGCCCCCAGGACTGCCCGCCCATGGTCGAGGACACCGCCAAGACCCCCAATCTCGGCGCCATCCTGGCCAGCCTCGTACCTCCGGTTCTGCTGATCCTGGCCGTCCTCGGCTCGATCCTGGCCGGTGCCGCAACCCCCACCGAGGCCGCAGGGGTCGGTGCTCTCGGTGCCCTCCTCCTGGCCGGGCGGCGTCTGGCGCGCGAACAAGACGGGCGCTGGCTTGGCCGTCTCGTCGATCTCGCCATTCTGGCGGCAGCACTATTGCCGGTCTTGCGCTCGGTGGGCGATCTGCGCCTCAGCGCAGAGGACGTCTCCACCACCGACCGCCTCGCCCTCTGGGCCGCTTTCGCCGCCTGCGCGGTGCTGGTGATCGGCATCGGCGCGGCATTGGCGATCCTAGCACGCGCCCAAGCGCTCTCCGCCAGCATGATCGCCACCATGCGCGTCTCGACGCTGGCCTTTGCCATCCTGATCGGCGCGACGATCTTCTCGCTGATCTTTCGCGCCCTCGGCGGCGACGAGGTCGTCACCCACGCCATGGAGCAAATCCCGGGCGGGCCAACCGGCGCGCTGATCGCCGTCTCGCTTTTGGTGTTCGTGCTTGGCTTCTTCCTCGATTTCATCGAGATCGTGTTCATCATCATGCCGATCGTCGCACCGGTGATCCTGCAATCCGACATCGACCCGATCTGGTTTGGCGTCTTGATCGCCATGAACTTGCAGACGTCGTTTCTGACGCCGCCCTTTGGCTTTGCGCTATTCTATCTGCGCGGCGTCGCCCCCCCCGAACTGCGCACCGCCGAGATCTACCGCGGCGTGCTGCCCTTCATCGCGATCCAGCTTTTGGGACTGGTGACGGTCTTTGCCTTCCCGGCGCTGGCGACGTGGCTGCCCTCGGTGCTGTTTCGCTAGAGCGATTTCAAAGGAGGTGGAAACACCGACTGACTCGGAAATCGCGGCAAAGCAACGCTTTAGAGAGATTTCAACACGGACAAGCCGGCGTGCAGCACACGGGCGATCCGGCGCGCATTCCAAGCGCCGCCAAGGGGAGGCACATGCACAAAGACCACCGGCACCGAGAGGGGTGCAGCCCCAAGCGCCGTCCAATAGGCGGTCTCGCAAACATACGCCCCCGCATCGCGTGAGAGGCGCGCATGGCCCATGGCAGCGCGCGCCCTGGCAAAGGCCCAGCGCCCAGCCCGCAGGTCAGGCCCGGCAAAGCCCGGCTGGGCCGGCCGGCGCGCCAGCGTCTCAAGGCGCGGGGCGGTGTCGGTGGCCAGACCGCTCAACAACACCGCACGCGGGCAAAGTGCCGCGATGGCAGCACGCACCTCCGCCGCCGCGCGGGCATGATCGACGGGCAGGCGCAAAGCCTCGATCCCGCCAAGCTCGCCATAGTCGACGCTGCGCAGCAAACGCACCCCCTCCCAGCTCGAATTGATGGTGTGCTGGGCGAAGGGTTCGAAGCCTGTGATGAGGATCGGGGCGGTCATATCCTTGTCTAGCCCATCGCCCGGCCCAAAAGCACGGGTCTTGTCAGCCGCGCCTCGGTGCGTACAGTTGCCTGACCGCCGCCCCGCCAAAGGCTGTCCATGCTCGACCTCGCCCACCAGATCCACGCCTCCGACGGCCCCGAGACCGCACCCCCCCTCCTGATCGCCCACGGCCTGTTCGGACAGGCGCGCAACTTTGCCACCCTGGCCAAGCGCTTTGCCGTCGGGCGGCGCGTGGTGGCGGTCGATATGCGCAACCACGGCGACAGCCCCTGGGATAGCGACGTCTCCTATTATGCCCAAGCCAGCGATCTGGCGCGCACCATCGAGGCCCAGTGCGGCGGGCGGGCGGCGGTGCTTGGCCACTCCATGGGCGGCAAGGCGGCGATGGAGCTGGCCACCGTCTACCCCGAGCGTGTCGCCGATCTGATCGTGGCCGATATCGCCCCCGTCGAATACACCCACACCCATGCGGGCTACATCGCGGCGATGCAGGGGCTCGATCTGGGCGCGCTCACTCGCCGCTCAGAAGCCGATGCGCTGCTGGCCGAGGCGATCCCCGACAAGCCGGTGCGCCAGTTCCTGCTGCAAAACCTCGCCTTTGAGGGCGGGGTGGCGCGCTGGCGGCTCAATCTGGCGGCCCTCGGCGCGGGGATGGCAACGCTGATCGGCTTTCCCGCGTTCGAGACCCGCTACCAGGGCCGCGCGCTGTTTTTGTATGGCAGCGCCTCGGACTATGTCGCGCCCTGGACCCACAGCGCTATCCACACCCGCTTTCCCGAGGCGCGAATCGAGGCGATCGAGGGGGCCGGACACTGGCTGCACGCCGAGCGCCCCGAGGCTTTTGCCAAGGCCGTTTTGGACTGGCTGGCCAAGCCGTAATACAACATGCAGAGACCACTCACCACCCCCCGCCCCCCCCTGGGGCCCCAGAATATAACCGGGGACCGGGGTTGGGCGGGGGCGCGGGGTGGTGAGTGGATTGCACTCCGTGCAATTTGGTACAAAGCGTGAGGCGCGGCTTCGCTACCACAGCCGGGCAAAAACGTGAGCAGCTGCAGCAACGATACCGGTTTGCGTACCGGCGCGGCTCTGGTACGCAGAGAGCGGCAGTCCAGAACAACAGGAGCAATGCCATGGGCGTCCCCGTTCGCCAGCAGATGGCCGTGGCCCTCTACATCGCCAAGCAAAAGCTGAAGGGCCGCAAGCGCTACCCGCTGGTGCTGATGCTGGAGCCGTTGTTTCGCTGCAATCTCGCTTGTCCAGGCTGTGGCAAGATCGACTACCCCGATCCGATCCTCAACCGCCGCCTCTCGCCCGAGGAGTGCTTGCAGGCGGCAGAGGAATGCGGCGCGCCCATGGTGGCCATTCCGGGGGGCGAGCCGTTGATCCACCGCGAGATCGGCGAGATCGTGGCCGGGCTGATCAAACAGCGCCGCTACATCTCACTCTGCACCAACGCGCTGCTCCTGGAGAAGAAGCTCCACCTGTTCGAGCCCTCGCCCTATCTGTTCTTCTCGGTCCACCTCGATGGCCTGAAGGCCCGCCACGACACCGCCGTCGATCGCAAGGGCGTGTTCGACAAGGCGGTGCGCGCCATCAAGGCCGCCCAGGACAAGGGCTTTGCCGTCAACGTCAACGCCACCATCTTCGACGGCCATCCGGCGGACGAACTGGCCGATTATCTGGATTACGCCACCTCGCTTGGTGTGGGCATCTCGATCAGCCCCGGTTTCGCCTATGAGCGCGCGCCCGACCAGCAGAGCTTTCTGCGCCGCCAGCGCACCAAGAGCTTCTTCCGCGAGGTCTTCGCCATCGGCCAGGCGCGCGGCTCCAACTGGAGCTTGTCGCACTCCGACGTCTTCCTCGACTTCCTGCTCGGCAATCAGGAGATGGCCTGCTCGCCCTGGGGCATGCCGACGCGCAATGTCTTTGGCTGGCAAAAGCCGTGCTATCTGCTCGGCGAGGGCTACGCCAAGACCTTCCAGGAGCTGATGGACGACACCGATTGGGACAAGTACGGCACCGGCAACTACGAGAAATGCGCCGATTGCATGGCGCACTGCGGCTATGAGCCGACCGCTGCCGACATCTCCTTCTCCAAGCCCTGGCGCCTGGCGGGGCTGGCCTGGGCCAAGATGCGCTTTGGCGGCTTGCGCACGACCGGGCCCATGGCCACCGAGATCGACCTCTCGGGCGCGCGCCCAGCCGAGGCCCACCACGACCGCCTGGTGGTCAAGGAGATGGCGCGCCTCAAGGGGCTAAAGCACCCCGAAACCACCAAGCGCGAGCGGATCAAAACCGAGGGCGCCAACGCTGCACCAGCCAAGCCCGAACAAAACAACGAGCGCGCCGCCTGAGCCCGGGGCTGCCTGAACCCGGGGCGATCTGCCGCGCCCGGGGGCTGCGGGTGCGGCTCAATCCTTAACCATGCGTTAACAGAGCCCGCCGATCCTGGCAGGCATGACCCGCGCCGTACTCCTTGCCCATGTCCTCGCCGCCCTGGCGGGTATCCTCCACGCCCAGCCCGCTCTGGCCGGCGCCTGGACGCGCGCTCAAGGCGAGGGCCAGGTGATCCTCTCCTACAGCCTCGGCCTGCCGCCCATGTCGTCGCTGGTGAGCGGGGGCAAGGCCGATGCCCAGACCAGCTTCGTCTCGCTCTATGGCGAATACGGCGTCCTCGACGGCCTCACCCTTGGCGGCACGGTGTTTCTGGAGATCCCCTCGGGCGCCGATGCCGATCACACCGCCAATGCGGGGGCCTTCGTGCGCAAACGCCTCTGGCAGCGCGAGGCGGTGGGCGATGTCGCCTCGGTGCAACTGGGCTATGTCGTGCCCTTCGACGATAGCCTCGGGCGGCGCTGGGGGGGCGAGTTCGCCTCCACCACCCACGAGGTGTCGCTGCGCGCCCAATACGGGCGCGGCTTTTGGGGCGACTGGGGCACAGCCTTCGTCTCGACCGAGGCCGGCTTTCACTACAAACTCGACGACGATGAGGACGACCTGCGCTTTGATCTCAGCGCCGGCTACGCCTTTGCCCCCTGCTGCATGGTGATCGTGAGCGCCTTCTCCACCATCCCCCTGGGCCAGGAGGACGCCAACCAGCTCAAGATCGTGCCCTCCTTCGCCTACACTTTGGAGGGCGACGAGGAGCGGGAGGGCTTTGGCCTGCGCCCACTGACGCTACAACTCTCCATCAGCCAGGACGTGCTCAGCCCGAGCGACGGTGTCGGCGTGCAGTTCAGCATCTGGAAGTCGTTCTGACGGCGCGGCTGGGCAGGGAGCGTGCTCGGTAGTCTGGCACCCCTCAGCGAAGGTTGAACCCGATTGGCACAGCGACGGGAATGCTCGACCTGCCTACTTCTGCGGGAATAGGCGGCAGGCGGCCAATACGGTCGAGGATGGCCATAATCTCTTTGTCCAACAGGCGATGCCCAGTACTCGTGATCAACCGTGCCGAGGTGATGCTGCCATTGCGCTGTACGACAAAAGACAGGCGACCGACGCCCTCTTGGCCGCGCGATTTGGCCCGGCGGGGATAACGCTGATTGCGTGCGAGAATGGCCGAGATGCGCTGACGGTAGGCGCGAAGAGCGCCAGGATCGCCGCCGAGGCTCGCCTGCTGAGACCGACCGGCATTATTGGCGCTGCCGCTTGGGCCGCTAGTGCCCTGGCCGCGGGTGTTGGCGGCTTGGGAGGCGTTATCGCCGCCGCGCTGGGCGGTCTCGGTCGTGCTCTGGCGCGCTGGGGTGGCACGTGGCGCTTGAGGCTGGGGTTTTGGGGCTGCTTTGGCAGGCTGCGCGCGCTTGGGCTGGGAGCGCTGCGGCTCGGCCCGTTTTGGTTCTGGGCGCGTCTGCTCGGTGCGGCGTGCACTGCGGCGCGGGGTTTCGGGTTTGCGCAGGGTGCGCGGGCGCGCCCGCGGCAAGGGCGCGGCAAAGCCGCCCGGATCGGCCTCGGCAACCTCGGTCTGGACAGGCTCCACAGCGGCGATCACCTCGGGGATCTGCGAGGTCTCTGCGGCCTGGGGATCGAGGATCGGCTCCGCCGCGGTGACGGTGTCGGCTGGTGGGGGCGAGACGGCTTGCGGCGCTGGCGCAGCCTCCACGGGTACGGGCACGGGTACGGGTTCGGCCACCAGCGCCTCGGCGGCCGTCACTGGCTCGGGCGCGGCTTGGGGCACTGCCTCGGCCAGCATTTCCGCCAGCGTGTCGGGTGGGGCCTGCTCGGCAACGGCGGGCTCTGTGGGGGTCTCGACCGCCGTTTCCGCCGGCGTCTCGGACACGGCCTCAGCCACCGCATCAGGGGCAACCGGGCTCACCACACCAGGAGCCCCTCCGGCTGCACCCATCGAGACCTCGATCCCGCCGACGCCAGCCCCGGCAGCCCCAGTTTTGGGCGGCGCCCATAACACGGCAACTGCCACCGCCACATGCACCACCGCCGCCACACCGGCAGCCGGTAGAAGATGGCGTCGTTCCAGTTCCATCGCGCTCACTCCGTTGCACCAGGCCCGCGCGCCGAACGCCCCGCGGGTTTGGTCGGCACCGTCATCAGGCGCACCGAGGCGACCCCGATGCCACGCAGCGCCTCGATCAGCGCCACCACCCGCGCCGCCGCCACGCGCCCATCGCTCTTGAGGCGGACCTCGTTGCTGGTCTGGTCGCCGGCGATGCGCGCCAACAGTGCTTCCTCGCTGATCAGGGCGCCGTTGAGCGCCAGTTGACCTTCGGCGCCGATGGCAATCAGCAGCGGCTCATTGGCAGGCTGGCCCTCACTTGCAGAGCGCGGCGGCACGATCTCAAACGGATCCGCCGCCGAGAGCCGCCCCACCACCATGAAAAAGATCAGCAGCAAGAACACGATGTTGATCAGCGGCAGGATGCGCTCGTCGTCGCTCTCGCGCTGGCGGCGTTTGGCAAAGATCGCGCCCGGGCGTGTCGCCATGCGTCTCATGGAGGTCTCCTCAGCGGCTCGGCAGCAAGGCGATATCGCGCACCCCCGCCGCCGCGACGGTGTCGAGCAGCGTGACCATGCGCTGCATATCAACCGCGCGGCCAGAGCGCACCAACACACGCTGGTCGGGCTTTTCGGCGAGGCGGGCGCTCAGGCGCGCAGACAGCGTCTCCAGATCGAGCGTCTCGCCCGACAGGCGCACCCCTTCGGTGCCGAGATCGACCAAGAGCGCGCCCTCGATGCTGGAGGCCGCCCCGGTCTGCGCCGCAGAGGACAGCCGGATCGAGCGCCAATCGAGAAAGCTGGAGGCCAGCATGAAAAACACCAGCAGGATAAACACCACATCGATCAGCGGCGTCAGCGAGATCCGGTAGCGCTTTTTCGGCCTATTCGCCAATCGCGGCGGGGCGGAGGCGGGGTGCGGCATCGTCCAGGCTCCCTCGGTCAGCAGGCGCGCGATCAGCGGCGAAGGCGGGCGGCAATTCGGCCTCGGCAGCGCTCCACTCGGCAGCGAACAAGCGCGCAAGGCCGGTGTCGATCTCATGTTCGACGCGCTCGATGCGGCGCTCAAACCAATTGGCCGCGGTGATGGTGGGCACAGCCACGGCAAGGCCCACCGCAGTGGTGAGCAACGCCTCCCAGATACCCCCCGAGAGGATCGCCGGATCGACCTGGCTGCCAGCCTGCTCCAGCGCGCTGAAGGCGGCGATCATGCCGAGCACGGTGCCAAACAGCCCCAGCAGCGGCGCCAACGTGCCGATGACCTCCAGAGGGCGCATCCAGCCGCGCAGCGCCTCGACGCGGATCTGGGCCTCGGCGTAGCACTCCTCGCGGATCTTGGCCTCGGGGATGCCGCGGGCCTGATCCTCCATGGCCAGCGCCAGCACTTGGGCGGCCGGGTTACGGCTGGTGCGCGCGGTCTCGAAGGCCTCGCCGGTGCGGCCTTGGCGGTAGAGATCGACAGCGCGGCGCGCGGCGCGACGGTTGCCGGTGGCAGCGGCGGCAAACTGGACCAGTTTGGCCAGGATCACGCTCAGCGCAAAGACCGACATCAGCCCCAAGATCACCACCACCGGCCCGCCGATCTCGACCAGTTCGAGCGCCTGGGTCAGGGCCGCCAGGGCATGATCGGCGGGGGTGACGGGGACTGCTGAAGCCGGCTCGGGGGTAAGGCTTGTGGGGGCTGCGGGCGCGTTTGCCGTCAGCTGGGGTGTCTCCTCGGCCATGGTCGCCTCCTCAGTTGATCAGATCGACCTCGGCGCGCGAGCGCGTCGCCAGCAGATCGAGGCAATCGCTTCTGGCCGCGCCCGAGGCCGTGCAATCGAGCACGCCATTGACCAACATGCGTCCGATGTCTTCGCAGACGAGATCGGGGATGGAAAACACCTTGACCGCCAGCCGCCCGCTCCTCAGCGGCGCGATATCGACAGCTAAGCGGCGTGCGATGATGGCGTCTTTGTCAAACATCACCAGATCGAGCACCAGTTTCTCAAAGTCGTCCTCGGTCTGGTTTTCCAGCACCAGATGGGGCCGGCAGGCAGCATCTTCGGTTTCCAGCTTATTAAGCTCGACGCTGATCCCTGTGCTTTGGGCTCCCGTCTCCTGAGCGAGAGCGCTCCCGACCAGGAGCGACAGGCCGATGCAGGCCACTACCGATTTCGCGATCATCTTTACCCCTCTCAAGCCATCGCCGCATGGCCGACCAAATAGGTCAGATATTAGACCGATGCAAATCGCCCAGTCCGTGTTGAGCGATGATGATCGGAGGCCAGTGGATCGGCCAGCGCGTACCGGTGGTGAGGCTGTTTGTGACGCGCACGCGCCGTCCAGGGCGCTATCCGATCCGATTGCATCCAATCTTAGGCTCTAGACCCCTGTTTTGTCGCGATGTGCTTCACCCACGCACTGGGTCAGTCCGTTCGGACATCGCTTTGGGCCCCTGTTTTGTCGCGATGTGCTTCACCCACGGACTGAGTCAGTCCGTTCGGACATCGCTCCGGGGCGCAGCGTGCACCAGGCTCATCCACCACGCGTCAGCGCTTTGGGCAGGAGGCTCTAGAGCCCCTCGGTGTTGCCGGCTTCGCGCTTGCCTCGGTATTCGGTTTCTTCGCCGAGGCCGCCGCTTTCGTGCACAAAGAGGTAGTTGTCGCCAAAGCGATAGACCTTGGCACAGCCGCTGGCGCCGCGCTCCCAGCCATTGCTCCACTCGCGGCAGAGCAGGCCATCCTCGTCGACCTGCCAAAAACCGCTGGCCTGGTCGGCGCCCTTGGTCTTGGGATCGACCGAGCGCCCGCTCATGCTGCCGTCCTCGCGCAGATAGAGGTAGCGGGTGCGCTCCTCGGTCTCGAAGGTCAGGGTGGCATCGCGCAAGAAGATGCGGGCCTCTGCCGCGGAGAGGGGGGGGACGCCGAGTTCTTCGCTGGTGGGCGGGCCTTCGCGGGGCTGTTCGCAAGCGCCGAGCAGCGGGAGGGTGGCCATGAGGGCGAGACAGCGCAGGCGCGCGCTCAGCTTGGCAGTGCCTTTGCTGTCTCGTCCTGCCACGACCGCCCTCAGAGTTGGGCGGCCAGGGCGCGCAAATCGTTGACGCGCTGGCCGAGCAACAGTTTGCGGTCCTCGGCGGCTTCGTCGAGTTGGCGCTCGGCCTGCTCGATCTTGGTGGCGAGGTAGTCGGGCGTGGCCTCCTCCGCCATCACCGCCTCCTCAGCCAGGACCGAGACCGTCTCGGGCCCGACCTCGGCAAAGCCGCCGGTGACGAAATAGCGCGTGCCCTCGCCCCCGATCAGCACGACAAAGCCGGGGCGCAGCGTGCTGAGTTGGGGGATGTGGCCTGCCATGGCGGTCATGTCACCCATCTGGCCGGGGATGGTGACGCCCTCGGCCTCGGTCGAGGCCAGGGTGCGCTCGGGGCTGACCAGTTCGAACTGGACCATTGCTAGCTCTCCTTGGCCGTGGCGCTCACGCCGCCTCGGCCAGTTTCTGCGCCTTGGCGATGGCCTCGTCCATGTCGCCCACCATGTAGAAGGCGGCCTCTGGCAGGTGGTCGTATTCGCCGGCGACCAGTTTCTCGAAGCCCTCGATGGTCTTGTCGACCGAGACGTATTTTCCGGGCGAGCCGGTGAACACCTCGGCGACGAAGAAGGGCTGGGACAGGAAGCGCTGGACTTTGCGCGCGCGCGCCACGGTCAGCTTGTCCTCCTCGGACAGTTCGTCCATGCCGAGGATGGCGATGATGTCCTGGAGCGACTTGTAGCGCTGCAGGATGGTCTGCACCTCGCGCGCGACTTTGTAGTGGCGATCGCCGACCACGCCCGGCTCCAGGATGCGCGAGGTGCTGTCGAGCGGGTCCACCGCCGGATAGATGCCAAGCTCGGCGATGGAGCGGTTGAGCACCGTGGTCGCATCGAGGTGGGCAAAGGAGGTGGCGGGCGCGGGATCGGTGAGGTCGTCGGCGGGGACGTAGATCGCCTGAACCGAAGTGATCGAACCCTTATTGGTTGAAGTGATGCGCTCTTGCAGGTTGCCCATGTCAGTCGAGAGCGTCGGCTGGTAGCCCACCGCTGAGGGAATGCGGCCGAGCAACGCGGACACTTCCGAGCCTGCTTGCGTGAAACGGAAGATATTGTCGACGAAGAACAGCACGTCCTGGCCTTCTTGATCGCGGAAGTACTCAGCCATAGTCAGGCCCGAAAGCGCCACGCGAGCACGCGCCCCGGGAGGCTCATTCATCTGGCCGAACACCAGCGCCACTTTG